>DRJH01000022.1 GCA_011052285.1 Gammaproteobacteria bacterium | reverse complement strand
GAGTTGAGTTGGTGATCTGTATTACCGAAGGAGTACCGGTCAAGGATATGATCATCAGCCGCCAGAAAATGCGCGCTACGAGCACTTTTTTGGTGGGACCTAACTGCCCGGGGGTGATTACGCCTGATGAAGTCAAGGTGGGTATTATGCCCGGCTACATCCATAAGAAGGGGCCGATCGGGGTCATCTCCCGTTCCGGAACACTCACCTATGAAGTGGTGGGCCAGTTGACCGCACGGGGGCTGGGCCAATCCACATGTGTCGGTATCGGTGGCGATCCGGTCAATGGCATGAAGCATCTTGATGTGATCAAGATGTTCAATGACGACCCGGCAACTGAAGGGGTGGTAATTTGTGGAGAAATCGGTGGTACGGATGAGGAGCAATGTGCGGCCTGGGTTAAGGAGCATATGGACAAGCCGGTGGTGGGTTTTATCGCTGGCGTTACCGCACCTCCGGGTAAGCGCATGGGCCATGCCGGTGCGATTATCTCTGGAGGCAAAGGGACCGCAGCGGAGAAGATCTCCGCACTGGAGGCTGCCGGGATTCAGGTGACGCACAATCCGGCCGAAATTGGTAAATTGATGCAGCAGGCCATGGCGTAATCTGGAGGTTGTCCGGGAATTCCCGGACAGCGCCTCCTGACGGCAGTAAAAAAAACCCCATTCGGCTTGACAAAGTATTTGTGCGGTGCAACAATATGCTGCACCGCACAAATACTTATCAATTGCATCTTGCGTTCTTAGGAACAGGAGCTAAGCATGTATACACAAGTCTATGATATTATGAATAAAGTGACCAGTGAGGCAGTTTCTTCACTACGTCAGGCCACCGATCTAAATCTTAAATCCAGCCAGAAGCTCTTGGCAATGCAGGCCGATTGGGCCCAGCAAGCCATCAAATTTGGCGTGGAACAGACCCAGCTGCTGGTCAATGCCCATGAGCCACGTACCTATGTCAAAGAGCAGAGCACGCTGGTCGGGGACTATATGACACAGTGCCTGAACAACAGCCAGGAGCTGGTTTCTGCGTTAACCTCCAGTAGTACCGAGGTACGTGAGTGGGTAGAGCAAGGGGTGGAGAAAGCCCAGGTCAACCTGCGAAAAGCCTCTGCCAAGAAAGCCGCCTAGCTGATCTTCTGCATGCCCGGTTGATACCCGGTGATTGCTCCAGCAAGCGTGAATTTCGGGCTGTTACATCCCGGTGATCCAGACACATAATTTGTCATCGAAGTGAATACGTCGTTCTTGTAGGCAATGCCTGCAGGATCGGCGTTTTTTTTTCGCTGTCACGGGTGCTGAGGAGGAGCTACGTTGAGGAGGTAGTAATAGAGGCGTAGTAATAGAGGCGGTGATTCTGTTGCGACGAACCGCTATAATGCCTGTATCAAGAGATGCTGTATCGTAATGTCGGCCAACAAGTGGTTTTACGTGCGAATAGTAGCTGCACCATTGCGACAATCCTATGACTCTTTTATCCTTTCTTTCACATCTTGTTTTTGCAGTCATCCTGTTTGGTATTGCCACATTACTGACCTGGTTGATGCTGAGCAGGGTGCAAATTATGGATGTCCCGAATGCACGCTCTTCTCATCACTCCCCCATCCCACGTGGGGGCGGTGTGGCGATCGTGGTGACTTTTTTGCTGGGCGTAATCGCTATTGACCTATTGGGTGACAAGACGCCGTTGAGCCAGCAGTATTTCTGGGCTTTCCTGGGCTCAGCATTGTTGATTGCTGTGATTTCCTTTCTGGATGATCTGACTGGACAGGGTTTTTTGGTCAAGCTGGCGACACAGTTGTTGGCCGCACTCTTTGTGGTCGCCTCTGGTATTGTACTGGACCAATTTTCAATACCATTTGTTGGTACCTTGCAGCTCCCATGGTTGGGAACGGTATTGACCGTGTTGTGGATCGTCGGTTTAACCAATAGCTATAATTTTATGGATGGCATCGATGGACTCGCTGCCCTGACTGCAGTCATAGCCAGTGCTTTTTTTGCCTACATCACATTCCGCCACGATAGCCTGTTTATTTATATCACGAGTTATACAATATTGGCTGGAGCCGGTGGATTTTTGGTCTTTAACCGACCACCCGCACGAATATTTCTCGGCGATGTGGGGAGTGCTTTTTTGGGCTTTATTTTTGCCGTCATGGCGATCGTGGCGGCTCGTTACGATTATTCGCATACCTCATTTCTTGTGGTCCCGCTGCTGCTGCTGCACTTCATCTTTGATACCTTGGCTACATTGTGCAGGCGGGTAATAGCGGGGGAAAATATCACTCAGGCGCATCGTACGCATGCCTATCAGCTGCTAGTGCGCATGGGGTTGAGCCACGGACAGGTTACCTTGATCTACGCAGCGCTTGGGGTGCTGCAGGGATTTGCCGCCAGTATCATGGTGGAGATCGGTGGGGAGGCGCGACTTTGGGTCTTTGTACCTTTTCTTCTGTTTTACCCGCTTGCTTATGTCTCGATCGTACGTCGCGCTCGTAGCAAGTTCTCTATTCTCTGACCACCTCCCGGAGGTCGGTTACGCACTGTATTTCATTAAATGGATTGAAACCATTTTTTTAACCAGCCTTTGTGCCGGGGTTGCTGTGGCTTATGGCCAGAATGAAAGAGCCCGGAAAGCCCTGGGGGTTCGGCAATCTGCTCTGGTGCAAGGTTTTTCAGCACGGCCGTCGGGCGTTCGCCGACCATTCTCGATGCTTCTTCTTCCCCCACCCAAATGGCTGCTGCATCACGTCCTTCAGCGAGCCAGGGTCGTCGGTAGTGAAGGTCATGGGCATCTGTCGCCAATACGTGGACCATGCCTTCATCGAGAAATCGCTCGGACCAGTAGCGGGCACGCTTGCCGAAACGGCCGACCAGACTGCCGGAAGTCAGCTGGATCCAGGCGCCTTGTTTGGCAACTTCAATGAATTGATCGTAGTGATCATCGATCCAGGTCAGCCTTTCGGGATGGGTGATCAATGGCACATAGCCGGCGACAATGGTATTGAACACGGATTCGCAAAACCGTGGTGGTGAGACATGGTGTGGTGGTTCAAACAGAAAATAGCGTGTGGCATTGAGCGTTGGGATACGCCCATTATTGATATCGGCTACCAGCTCGGGGATCAGGTGCGTGTCAGCACCATAGCCCAGTCGCAACGGGATTTCAGCTTTTGCGAGAGCCCGTCGATACGCTGCGAGCGCGATATGGATACTCTCGGCAGTATTTTCGTACATGCCCGGATAAATATGCGGTGTGCAGACGCTATAGTGAATGCCATCTTCAACGGCCATTCGGGCCATTTGTAGTGCGGTATCCATGTCCCCGGCACCGTCATCGATACCCGGTAACATATGACAATGCAAATCAATCATTCATCGAACAGACTCCTGGCGTGGCAAGCCCGTGGTAGCATACACCGAGTCTGCTCTGGCAGGTTGTTGAAAAAGTTTCAAACGGGTGTGAAGGTAAGCAATAATTTGCGAAAAAGCACGGTGTACAGGACGCGTATGTGCATTTTAAGTGGATTATTAGCGTCGTATCGTGCCGCATGAGCATTTTTTTACAGCCTGTTAGACAGTGCCGTACTACTGGATTGGGGGATATATTGCGTTTTAATCAGGTTTCGGTGTCGTTTCAGTCACGGTGCCTCAGATTTATGTATGGTCTGCTATTGGTCGGTTTGTGGTTGCCCGGCTTCAGCCTGGCGGAAAATCCGGCTACGGCGAAGATTGCTGTGATGGGTCGCAATGATATGCAAGCTGAAAGTGGCAACTATCGGCAGGTGGTGCTGATCAAGGCCTCAGATGGTGTCCTGGGCACGGGTTTGGTAGTGGGTGCACGTTGTGACCGCGTCATTACTTCCGGTCACATGCTGTTTGACGCTTGCGGGCTCCCCAAGCCTGATCCCCTGCGGGTGTTACCCAGGCCCTGGTCTGCTCCTGGTTGGTCAATCGTGGCGAAACGAATCTACGGGAATTACGGTAAGATGCTACAGAGTTCGGGTGCAGCTTGCAAAGCGCTGCCACAGATCCGTAGCCGCATCAGAGAGCGGTTGCATCTCAATGAGCTCACCATCCTGGCCCTGCAGCAGCCAGCCCTGCAGCCTGGGAGTTGTACTGCATTCACATTTCCTTTCCAGTTACGCGCCGAGGACAGGGTGGAAATACGTCGGAGAATGAAAAGTCACCGGCTTGGACCGGCACGGGTTATCGGTTTTGAGCGTAATTTTTTCGGGTACAGTAAACGTGTTAGTGCTACAGGAAATCTTTATTTTCGTCAGGCCGGTGACTGGACGTATTATCGTTCACCACGGTTGTTTCAATACGATATAGATACGCTACCCGGATTTTCTGGTGGACCCGTGGTTATCCGCTATCAGAATAAAAATGTGGTGTTGGGAATCAATATTCTAGAGCGTTTCGTGGGTAAAGACGGTGCTGGTAGCGCCGACTACCAGGCATTTTCCCGAGCCAATATCGGCCTGCTATTTCCTGATAGAATAGGTCTGGATTTGATACCTGATGGTTTTTTTCACCGTAAATGACCCTCAATTTACTTGTTGGTGATAAGCCAAAAGATTTAGAACCGTTTCATATTGGACAAGGCTGATAGTTCATGGAGGGCGCCTCACATGCTACAATCCAACGGGCTGTGGTGCGTTTGATTATTCTTAACCTTCAGTGTGCATGCGAAGCGTCGATTGGTGCCGCCATGCATGTTGCACGGATGCAGAGGCTTGAGGTTCTTCGGTAGAGACGGCCGGGATACTTTTGTTGATACAATTTTTGTAGAAACGCTACCAGAACATCACGGCCCGCAGCAGCTCAAGCACAGTGAGGTAGTGAATGGTACGGTACAGAGTCCAAAAAAAGCTGATCAGGCTGATAATAATCTTGCAGTGTGTTTTAATTGGTGCTGCAAGCACACTGGTCAGCGCCGGCGAAAAATTAGATGATGCCTGGCTAAATACAGCGACTTCAGACGCCAGCAGTACGGGGCAAAGGGGGGCGCTGAAAAAAAATCAGGTTCTGGCAAACAATATTGTGCTCAGTACCGATCCATTGCCTGAAGTCAAAGGTGGTGGAGATTACAACATTGGCGCACATGATCTGCTGACGGTGAAGGTGTTTCAGGCAGCAGAATTGTCTGGTGATGTCCGGGTCGATTTTCTCGGCGCTATCCATTTGCCTTTGATTGGCGCAGTTAAGGTCCGAGGATTGACTCCGACCCAGGTTTCCTGGTTAGTGGCCAAAAAATATGGAGAAAAATATCTGCAAAATCCTCAGGTAACGGTCTTCGTTAAGGAGTACACCAGTCAGCGGGTAATCGTTTCCGGATTTGTCGTCAAGCCTGGGGTCTATCCACTGGAGGGATACACCACGTTACTGGAGGCTATCGCCAAGGCTGAGGGCCTGAAAAGGCTTGCGGATATGGAAAAAATCGTTATTTTTCGCTCAAATGAGCAGCATAAGGTCACCGGTTATCTGGTAGACCTGAAGAAGGTGCAGGAAGGGCTCGCGGCTGATCCCACAATCATTGCAGGTGATCGAATCGTTGTACCGCAGTCTGGTGGACGGTCCTTTATCGAGAATGTTACCAATATACTCCGTGGTTTTGTGGGTTTCGGTACGCTCTAGGAGGCTGTCCGGGTACAGGTGTCGATCGGTTTTTGCTCCTGCAAACCGCGATATCTTGGCTCTTGAACAGTAGTAATTTCGGAAACAAATCTTTATGAGAAGTGATGAAATTCCAGGTGAATTGGCCATGCGGCGGGAACAGTATCGCTCCCGAGAGATGATTCTTTCTGAGGAAAGAAGGGAGATGGAACTGTACCAGGGAGGGTATGGAGCAGGCCAACCGGAAGAGATCGAGGATGATGAAATCAATCTTCTGGATCTGTGGCGTGTGGTGGTGCGTCGGCGCTGGATGATTTTTGGCATTACGGCCATTGTAGTGGCGGTGGTCATGATCGGAACCTTTCTGGTGACGCCGATTTACCGGTCTACGGTAGTCATTCAGATTGAACGCGAAGCTTCCAAAGTGACCCAATACCAGACGGTAACACCACAGGAAGCAGTCAACTCCAACGATTTTTACCAGACCCAGTACGAGTTATTAAAAAGCCGCACCCTGGCAAAACGAGTGATCGATCAATTGGGGCTGGCCAACTCCAGCCAGTTTGCTGGAAAAAAGAAGAAATCATTGTTCTCTGATATTAAAGCTTCGATCAAGGATCTTGTCAGTAGCAGTAACCGGCAAATCCAGGACCTGCCTCCTGATTTGGCGACGATTTTCGAAGACAGTCTTACGGTGGCACCAATCAAGCGTTCCCGCCTGGTAAAAGTGAGTTTTGACAGCCCCGATCCGGTTTTGGCGGCAAGGGTTACCAATGCGGTTGCTAACGATTTCATCAAGACCACCCTGGAAAGGCGTTTCGATGCGTCTTCCTATGCTAAAAACTTTCTTGCCAGCCGCATAAAACAGGTTCGCGCTGCGCTGGATGATTCGGAAAAGAAACTGTCACAGTATCTCAGTGAAAAGGGCATTATCAGCCTGAAAAAACAGGAAACAATTCTGTCCCAGAAAATGCAACAACTTTCCAGTCGTTTGGTCGAGGTGGAGGCAGATCGGGTTAAGACAGAATCAAAATATCGGCAAACCCTACTCACCAAAGACAACGGTATTCTGGAAATTCTGGCAGATCCGGTGATTCAGGAGTTGAAGAATAGACGCGCCAAGATAATGGCGGATTATGAAACAAATCGCAAGATTTATCGCCCGGCCTATCCAAAAATGGTACAGCTTCAGAGCCAGATCGATAAGGTGGGCGAAGAAATCAGCCGCCAGGCCAAGGCGATCCGAGGCGCTATCAAAAACAATTATCAGGTGAAGCTGCGCGAAGAAGCTGATTTGCGTAAGCGGGTGGCAGAAACCAAGCAAGTGGTCCTGGCCCTGCGCATCAACAGCACGGATCGTACCGCGCTGGAGCGTAATGTGGAGACCAATCGGGTGCTCTACTCTGATCTGTTGAAACGTCTCAAGGAAGTCGGGGTCGAGTCCGGTTCGGGGACCAACAATATCTCCATAGTCGACCCGGCTGAAGTTCCTCGGAAGGCCCATTCTCCGAAGCTTCGGCTCAACCTGTTGTTGGCTTTGGTTGGGGGACTATTTGGTGGGGTCATGCTGGCTTTTTTACTGGAAAGTCTTGACGATACCATCAAGGGGAGCGAAGAATTGGCTAACAAGCTTAACCTGCCGGTACTCGGGATTATTCCGGAAGTGGAAGTTGCCGATGCTGATATCGGCAAGAGTGTCGCGCTAACAGGGTTTCGAGAGTTGCGTTCGGCGATGGCAGAGGCGAATCGTTCGCTACGTACAGCCCTGCTGTTCTCAACGGCTGATGGTTCACCAAAAATATTGCATATGACCAGTGCCAGTGAGTCCGAGGGCAAAAGCACCACTGCGGTCGGTTCCGCCGTGGCCTTTGCCATGGCTGGTAATAGTGTGCTCCTGATCGATGCAGATCTGCGTAATCCCTCCTTGCACCAGGAATTTTCGATGCCGAATAATATCGGGCTGACAAATTATCTGGCTGGTGACGTCAAACCGGCGGATCTGGCACAGCCATCGGAAATCAAGGGCTTGTTTGTGGTACCCGCCGGGCCTTGTCCACCGAATCCGGCTGAACTGTTGTCCTCGGGGAAAATGCTTAATCTTTTAAAGCTCGGTGCGGAACGTTTCGATCAGGTTATTGTTGACGGTCCGCCCGTTTTGGGACTGGCAGATGCGTTGATTCTGTCCAGTCTGGCAGATGGTACATTATTGATTGTTAATGCGGGTGTAGCTCGATTTGGTATGGTCCAGGCCGCGTTGAAGCGTTTGCGTCAGGCCCGCGCACCATTGATTGGTGCGGTATTGGCCAAGTACGGCCAGGGTAGTAGCGGTTATGGCTATGACTATAAATACAATTATAATAATTATTACAGCTATCAGGGGGAGGGTAACCAACATGCGGCAATCATACAAGAGCGGGCTGGATGAATCCGGATAAATGCCGGCCTGGCCAAAAGCCATTCCCAAAAGCCATCTCTATGTAATACCGTTATTACCGACTATATATTTGGTTCTATGACTAAAGACAGGTTGGTGTTGGTTTCAGTTTCCTGAAAAACCCACAGGGTTTTGCCGCTTTCTTTTGGCCCGGTTTTCAATGAGTTGTTCCAGCTTTATAAAATTGGCCGCAGCTAGTTTATGCCCCAGTTGTTTGGCACGCTGCAGCCAGTATTTGGCTGTTGTGAAATTTTCAACTACACCGCGGCCACTGGCATACATCAAACCCAGGTTATTCATGGCGTCGGCGTTGCCGGCCAGAGCAGCTTTTCGGTACAGGGCCACAGCGGTACCGGCACTACTTTGCATCAGCCAACCCTTGTCAAAATACAGCCCCAATGCGACCTGTGCCCAGCTTTTGCCTTGCAGACTGAGTTGGGTGACCGACGGTAGCGCCATCTCGAGTTGGTTGAGGGCGGTAACACGGTCACGTTCGATGCCCTTGCCCTCCATCAAAATCATCCCGGAGCGAAACAAGGCTCTTGGTATGCGCTTTTTTACCAGGGGCTGCAGTAATTCATACGCCCTGAGATATTGCAGTTTGTGATAGGCATCAATGGCCTGCTGCAATTGGGAAGAGATGGTCTCGGTTTCGATTTTGGAAGAATTTCTTGATATTGCCGTTGGATTTTTCGGTGTAGCGCGTGGCCTTTTCACTATCGGTGCCCGGTTTTTTTTGGTTTTGGTGGATAGAGCGGCAGCAGTCTTGACAGATTTGGCCTTGATAGATTTGGCAGGTGTATTCAACCCGATCTGATGTGATGTTGATTTGAGTTGAATGGCCTGCTTCTCCAGTGCCAACAGTTCAGGGTCGTCAGGATTGAGTGCTTGCAGGCCGGTCAGCCACTTCATGCTGGCGGACTTGTCATTTTGTTGTATTGCCCGATGAAAGCGGCGTTTGAGCTGTTGATCGATTTGTCTGAGGCCGTCCCTGGCAGCAATATTGCCAGGATCCATATTCAGCGCAGCGCGAAACATACCCAGGGCATTGCCACCTGGAGGTGCGAACCAGTAACCCAGAGAATAGGCACGGCGGGCCTTGACCAGCAATTGTTTGGCTTTCGTCCTTTTCACATTCTGGGCAGTATCAAGTACGATATTGCGAGAATCTTTAAGTGCTTTTTGTTGGCGTTTCAGAGCAGATTGCAGCAATGATTCATCCGCATTGAATGCGGATGCCTGAAGCAGGGCCAGATAGGCCTGATGAGGCTCATTCGCCTGCCGATGGTACTCGGCGAGTGCCAGCAACCAGCAGGATAGATCCTGTTGTAATTCCCTGGCCTGGACGCTGTCCGGTTGCAGGCGCTGTACGGTAACAAGAAGCTGTTTGACACTGCCTTTACGTGGCCATAGGTAGTGTGCATTTTTTCTGGCCAAAGCAATTTTTTTCCACAACAGGTCGATTTGTTGTTGACGTTGTTTCTCTTCTTTGGCCAGAGCCTTTTCCTGCGCTTGATCAGCGGCAGCCGCATCAGCTTCCATCTGCTGCGCAATCTCTTTGCGAATCTTATCTTCGAGGTTGATTTTTCGATAGGTTGTGATCCGTTGCTGATCATCGCTGCGAGTAGGTAATCCTTTAGTAATCGGTGGTGGGCCCATGTTCACAGCAAGGTTATTGGTCTTGTTTGGGGGCGACTTAGCTTCTGATGTTGTGGGCTTCTTAGCTGGGGTAGAGGAGCTATCAAGCTGATAAAGAAAGTAGGTAACAAACCCCAATAAAATTATTCCGGAGGCCAGTATTTTGGCTCCATAGAATGATTTTTTCTTCTCTATTTGTGATTTAGATCCCGGTTTGTGAAGTGACCTGAATTCAGATATCAAGGGAGCATCAGGGGCCGCTATTGTTTGCCCTGTGGCATCATCCTCTGCAAATGCAGTGAATTTTGTGGTGTTCGTGGATTCACGGGTATTATTTTGCGCAGCGAAATCAGAACCCGATGCAACCGGGCGAAACATGGCTTGAGGTCGGATAATTTGCCCAAGCAGAGTTTCCGGATGTTCGGGACGGTCACGCAGCAGCGGGCTTAGCATCCAGTCGATGGCACCGGTTAATGTGTGATTGTAACGGCCATGGCCAATTTCCACGGCAGGGATTAACGGGTCATTCTGGCCGCGGGCCATGGCATCCATACGGGTATTGGCCATAACAGGCGGTTGCCCGGCCAGGGTATGATAAAGGCTTGCCCCAAGGCTGTATAAATCGGTCTGTGGGCTTTGCAGAACAGTATTTTGCTCAACCTCTATGGGCTGATAACAGGTCAGTGGAGTACAGCCTGTACTAAAGCCAGTGACACCAAAGGCCAGTAGACAAGGGCTTGCCAGTTCCGGTAAAAACAGGGTCTTGGGGGAAATATCGGCATGTACAAGGTGCGCCAGACCGAGCGCATGCAGGGCCTGTAAGCCAGCCTGCAGGAACAGTCGTAGCTGTTGTTCATCAACAGGATGTGATCTTTTTTGTATCATTTCATGGAGTGTACGACCAGGACCGCATGCTGTGACCAAAATAGCAGTGCCATGGTGTTCCCCATAATGGATAACCGGTTGCAAATGCAGATCATGTACCTGTGACCAGCTGTGAGCTTGTACCAGAAATCTCTCCAGGCCCTCCTGGAAAAGTACTTTTTCCTTAACCCGGATTTGTGGTGTGCAACCGTCCCGACGCCGAAGATTCCAGTCCGGGAAAAACTCGTAAAGAAAATCACTATTGCCGGTTTGTTGGTTGTTGGCAAGATACAAAAAACCACTTCGGGTTCGACCAAGGACTTGTTCGATTCGCCACTGCTCAAGGTGGGTTTCGACAGCCAGAGGTTTGCTCCTGTTTTTTACGTTTTCGTTGCCGGTCATGAATTTTCCAGGCGG
>DRJH01000021.1 GCA_011052285.1 Gammaproteobacteria bacterium | reverse complement strand
GTGACAATGGAAATGATGTCTGCAGCCATATTGAGCAGTACATAGGTCGCAGCAAAGATCATGCTACAGGCCTGAACAACCGGGATATCCCGCTTTTGCACGCTATCGACGATCAACTGCCCGAGGCCGGGATAGACAAACACCACCTCGACCACCACCACCCCAACAATCAAATAGGCCAGGTTGATGACGACGACATTTGCGATCGGCGCCCAGGCATTCGGCAAGGCATGGTGCAGAATGATATGTGATCGTGTCATGCCCTTAAGCTTGGCCATTTCAATATAGGGGCTGGCCAGTAGATTGATGATAGCAGCGCGAGTCATCCGCATCATGTGTGCCAGCACTACCAAGGTCAGGGTCAGGGCCGGCAACAACACGTGATAGAGACGATCCCCGAACGCGGTATCTGGGGAAACATTGGATAAGCTGGGAAACCAATGCAGCTTGACCGAGAAAAACAGAATCAGAATATAGGCGATAAAAAATTCCGGAAAAGAAATTGAAATCAGGGTTGAAGCATTGATCAGACGATCGTACAGACTGTTGCGATACAGTGCGGCCAGAATACCCAGTATCAGGGCCAGCGGTACCGCAATAATGGCCGTGACGCCGGCCAGAAAAAACGTATTGCCCAGACGCACCCCGATCAGTTCGGAGATCGGCCGTTTATTGGCCAGTGAAGTCCCAAAGTCACCCTGCACCATCCCTGCCAGCCAATGCAGGTAGCGGGTGTGTGCAGGTAGGTTCAGTCCCAACTCGTCACGACACACCGCTACCGTCTCCGGGGTGGCTGCCTGCCCCTGGATCTCTTGACACAGATCCCCGGGCAATAGCGATACCCCAAGAAAAATGATCAGCGACACGGCGAACAGCACCAACAGGCCCAGCGCCAGGCGCTGGGCCACGAGATGGAGAATTTTTACCACGCTTTACGCGCTTGTATCCTGTTTCAGGCCTTGAACCACCAACGCTCCAAAGCACGGTTACCATCCATACCCCAGTTGGCACCCATTGGGCCATGTGCAACCTTGGTATTGGTGCCGAATACGTAGTTATTGAACATAGGCACCAACACGCCGCCATCGTCACGCACCAGCGACTGCATTTCCGTATACATGGCGCGACGTTTACTATCGTCAAGTTCGGCACGGGCCTGGATGAGCAACACGTTGAAACGCTTATTGTGCCAATGCGTGTCATTCCACTTGGCGCCCTCGGCATAGGCTGTTGAGAACATCCAGTCTTCGGTTGGTCGGCCGCCCCAGTACACCGCACACCAGGGTTTTTTCATCCACACATTGGACCAATAACCGTCATTCGGCTCTCTGATGACGTTAATATCGATGCCCACCTTGGCGGCCTGCTCTTTATAGAGTATGGCAGCATCCACGGCACCGGTGAAAGCCGCATCTGCCGCACTCAAATCTACCTTGAGTTTGCTTAGACCCGCTTTTTTGAGGTGGAATTTAACCTTGTCAGGATCATAGTCACGCTGTGGCAGGTCCGCATGATAGCGATTGGATTGGCCGATGGGATGATCATTGCCCAGTACTCCATGACCACGCAGTACATTCTGCAACAGGGCCTTACGATCCACGGCATATTTTAATGCCAGGCGGACGTGATTATTATCGAACGGTGCAACATCCGTGAGCATGGCAAATGTGTAGTGTGCCGTACCACTGGTTTCCTCAATCTTGACATTCTTGTTGCGTTTCAACAAATGCAGTGTCTTGATATCGAGACGATCGATGGCATCCACTTCACCGGTGGTCAAAGCATTAGTCCGGGCAGCAACATCAGCAATGGTCAACACTTCAGCCGAATCAAAATGACCATAATCCGAACGCCAGTAATTAGCATGCCGTTTAAGCTTGGCATTGACCCCCGGTTCATAGCTTTGCACCACAAATGGGCCACAACCCACACCGGATTTGGCATCGATTTTGCCATCTTTATTCGCTGGCTGAATGGCCAGATGGTAATCATTAAGAACAAACGGGAAATCGGCATTGCCACTCTTCATGGTCACCACCAATACGTTCTTGCCATCAGCCTTAAGATCAATAATGCCATCGACAATCGCCTTGGCACCCGACTTGGTTTTGTCACCACGATGATGATTCAGGGATGCGATCACGTCGTTGGCATCCATGGTTTTGCCATTATGAAATTCCACATCTTTACGCAACGTAAACGTCCAGACTTTGGCATCTGGTGAGGCTTCCCAGCTTTCAGCCAGCTCGGGTCCAAGCTGACCATTGGGCAGGATTTCGGTGAGGTGGTTATTGGTGCCATAACCAAAGGTTAGTTGGGTAAAGCCATTTTCCCAAGATGCCGGATCCTGCGAATCGGTGGTAGAGCCGTGGCCCATACCGACCCGGAAGTGGCCACCTTTTTTCGGCGCAGCCGCAGCGGTGCCGCTAAACAGACCGGCTGGTAGAGCCATGGCTACACCCAGTGCCGAGGCGCGGGTTAAAAATTCACACCGCGAGATCTTACCACTGGCCATTTGTTGTTGCAGTTTCTCATATTCAGTCATCTTCAAATGCTCCTCAATGGGGTTAATCAAATAGGGTGATGAACATCGACAGTGGTCGCCAACCATGTCTGCCGGTTGCGAATTTCGTGGTACTTTTTTCATTCCGCAGGCCAGGAAGGACCAACCTCACCACATGCCACCCAACTTATTCCACTTTCGCACAAGCAACTGACCGGATATTTATCCGGAAAACTTCACCGCAGATCAACACACCTATGAAACCCGAGGCAGTAAAGACATCAGCTCACCATGCCTTTCGCTACTTATCTGTTGCGTAATACATCTTACCTTTGTATGGTCGCGGCCTTGAGTTAAACACAAGGCCAACTGAACTGTCAATGTTATCCAAAAAGCCTCGCCACATAGTGGGCAGACATAAAGGCAACAATCCCCCTATGGGTGTTGTAGCGCTTGGTATCGACCCGTTTTCTGTTGAGTCGTCGATTGCATTGTGGGCAAACAGACTGCTGTTGGTCCAGAAAATGCCATGGTAGGCACGCTGGGCAGTTTATTCCAGCATTAGCATAGCGGAGGTTAAGGCGAATGTTCAGCACTCTTTTTCTTGGTGGGACTAACGCATAATGCTCCCTGCTAACTTGCAGAAACGCTACCGCAATATCATGACCCGTGGTGCCCATGAGCTGCCACCGATACCGCCAAAGCCCAGCGGCAAACGGGGCAAGATCGCTAAGTCGGACGCCCACAATCCGCATGAGAGGATGAAAAAATACGAAGCGGCCATTCTGCTTTTTGCCAAAGATCCAGAGGTGGCATTTACCAACAACCGGGCTGAACAGGATTTGAGGATGGCGAAAGTCAAACAGAAAGTCTCGGGATGTTTTAGAACCCAGATTTATGCACAGGCGTATTGCCGTATATCCAGCTACCTACAGACCATGGCCAATAAAGGCTACAACCCGCTCGTTGCCATACAGATGGCTCTCGCCGGTGACTTCGATTATGGGGGTGAGTAGATACATCGCAAGATACGCAAAGAATGAAGTCGCTTTTCTCAGTCAATGGGCGGGAGCTCAGCGACCGCTCGGCCTCTCACTGTAAGATCATCGAAATCCCATCGCACCAGCTTACGACGATCATCAAGAGATATCTTGTCTTCAGGTTTGAGGTGAGATTCCTCAACTTCGATTCCATCGCAATCAGCTAAGGCTGTTTCGATGTCGTTGAGTAGCTGTTGGGCATCTTCCCGGCGATCTGACAGAGCATAGTCATCAACTCGCATGGAGCCGTACAAGATTATTTCATAAGGGCTATCTTCAGGAAGCTCCTCCTGGACAACGACAATATATATGGCAGTAAGGAGATCACCTAACTTTTTCAGCTTTTTTCGCAATCCATCTGTAGCAGCTCTGCTGCGCTCGACGAACTCATCTGGGAAAGCTGAACGTACGTACCTTCGGGCAAGCCAGAGTGCCAAAGCACGGATACCATCGTGGTCGAGCACTCGAGCATTGTCAGGACTTTGGGTAGCAAGATACTTCCGGGGAATGTTGGTACGGTCGTAAATGGAGAACTCGCAAACGCACTTCCCGACGGGCAAGTTGCATTCTAATTGGTGGAATCGGGGATTCTTGCCCCAAGCTCGATGTCCGTCCGATTCCTTGGGAAGAAGAACCTTGGACTTCAGTAGTTCGACCGAAGGTTCGATTTCGAAGCTGCGGTTCGTAACATCACAGTCATGCGAAATCACGATGTAGAACTCATTTTCCGCAATAGCCTGAAGGCTCTGATTCGCGACAAGCACTTCAACGAGGGATTTCGGTAATATGCAACCTTGACGCCAACCATTTTGCCGTATTTGATCTACTTCTTCATCGTGCATGAGTACTTAGTCAGCGTCTATCCGCTTCCCTGTCTCCAGGTCAATGTCATCTTGGCTGTCACCGACACGACTAAGGTCGATATTGTGTTTGCGAGCGAGTTCGCGAACGCTTGTGGAATGCGTTGGAGGGGCAGACTTAGCAGCTTGAACCATCATCCGAAGTCGATTGTGGATAGTCGAAGTTGGAATCGGCACATCTCGCAGCAGGTCGAAAAGTGAGTGACCTTCGGTATCGACATGATGAAGGGCCTTACCAAGCGGCGTACTTATCAGCTTATTCCATTGCTCTGCGAAACGGTATATGGAGTGAAGACGTTGGCGGTTGGCAGGTTGAGGAGTATTCTGGTCCTTGATCCAAGAATACATGGTGGGGCGCTCGACCCCGACGGCCTCAGCGAGCTCCTTCATCTGGAGAGAGAGAGCACTGCGAATCGTAGCTATTTGTGTCTTGAAAGAGGGAAACTCGGAACGCTCATCTTGAACTGGCTGGTTGGAGCGGCTCTCTGCCGTGGTGACAATGTGGAAAACATTGTTACCAGTATGCTCTCGCACGGCATGGAGCGGGTAATTGAGCCACTCGGTCTGTGCAATGAGCAGGCGGATTTGATCCCAAGTTGCGAGATCGGCTGATAACGGCACCCCAATGTCTGTACGATCGACGAGCACAATGGCAAGGGCTACGCCTGGATTTGTGGAGCGAGAGTCGGCGTAATATTCCGGTGGACCGAATATTCTGTTTCGCTCTTCAGTGGCAGGCATCATCAAGCCTCTCTTTTCCAAAACTCGATGGCTTCTTCAGTTACTGCAGCTTCAAACGCTTTACTTGAGAATTCGTGAAGGTCCCAGAGTTTTTGAATGAGATCCTCGGGGTGAAAATCAAACTCCCCTTTGCTAATGTGGTCGATATCAAGGATGCGATAAAGCTCGTCTTTGAGGTCGTCAGGGTTGGTTTTGAATCGGAGATGCGTAGAAACGAGGTCGGGTGGCACCATGTTTGGACCGGTGTTCTCAAAGGAGCGAACGAAAAGGTCGCCTTGCTCTGTGTGTGCCTGAGTGCTGAACTGGTTGCGTAAACTACTTGCACCGAGGTCCTCTTGCGAGAGACCGCGAACGTTTTCCCGAAGAAACTCACATGCAGCCTTATTCTCGGTTGGCCGAATAAGGTCAACGTAACGAAGCCCGAGTTGCTCGACAAATTCCGTGGTGGTAGCGTCGGCAATTAGTTTCAATACAGGAGAGAAACGCTCCGTGAATGTTTCGAAGACGTCATAGTCGCTCGTCTCGTAAACAACAAAGTTGGAGGAAAGGATAACGGCTTCGTGACGACTGCGGGAGACAAAAACCCAGCGCTTGTCACGCTCAGCCTTGAGCTCATTGCCACTGAAGGTGACCTGTTGAATGTCTTCTTTGTTGTATCGAGGGAAGTCCTGTTTCCGAAGCGCCTCTTGGATGTCCGGCACGCGGTCTTCCATCTTAAGCACGGCTGGAAATCGAACTTGAGAAAGAACGAAGGCCAGGGGTGAGCGTTCCAGTTTGAGCGCAGGTTCTTTGCGTGGCATGGTTTAGGCAGTCCTCTGAGTGACGTTCCTCCACGATATTACATGAAATCTAACACGTAGTCCACTTCTTTAATCAGTAGATCTTACACGATATCTTACACCCATTGATGGTCCAATCTGCCGCAGCCTTTGAGCAATCGGCTGATCCGCTTGGCAACTTTCTACCATCCTGAGTTTTATGAGGCACAGGCCATAGGATAGTACACTAGCCATTCATCCAAATCATTCTGCAGTGATTCCAGATCGTTTTAAACCTTCTTTCGGAAGGCAATCTGGTAAAACTCCTGCAGGATAGTCTTGTGGAAACGCTCGCAGATTCCGATGGTTTGCTGTGACCTGGCTTTGGCTGGGCATAGTGACATTGGGAAGAAAAAGGAGGTGTCTATGAAACATAATATATTCTACGTCGGTCTTGATGTCGACGATACACAGTACCACGGCTCGGCCCTGGACAAAAACTCCGGTGAAGTTATTGATTTTAAATGTCGGCCGACGTTGAAGGGTCTACTCAGCCAGCCAGAGAAACTCAGCAATTATTTTCCGGGGCGCACACTCACCCTGTGTTATGAGGCAACCTATATCGGCTATACGCTGCAAAGGGATTTAGCGTGTCAGCGATGGCGTGAAAATGCATCAGAACTGCCGGTTTAAAATTGTTGGTCAAAAAAACGGGGTGTCACAGCCGGTTTGGTGGTGACACCCCAGGATAATCAGGTTTCGATGATCTCTTTC
>DRJH01000020.1 GCA_011052285.1 Gammaproteobacteria bacterium | reverse complement strand
CCCGCCATAAAGTCATCCCGGACCGTATTGAAGCCGGAACCTACCTGGTGGCAGCAGCAACAACGGGTGGCAAGGTGCTGGTCCGTGATGTTGCCCCACAATCACTGACTGCAGTATTGGACAAGCTGGCCGAAGCGGGCGTGGGCCTGGAAATAGGAGCCGACTGGATTCGCCTCCATGCGAACACTCGCAAGTTACAGGCAGTGAGTATACGAACAGCACCCTTCCCGGCCTTCCCCACCGATATGCAAGCCCAGTTTGCCCTACTCAATAGCGTTGCAGAAGGCGTGGCAACCGTCGTTGAAACGATATTCGAAAACCGCTTCATGCACGTCCAGGAATTGCAACGCATGGGAGCCAATATCGATATCAATGGCAATACCCTGATTGTAAAAGGTGTTCCTGAATTAACTGCAGCTCCGGTGATGGCCACCGATTTACGTGCTTCTGCCTGTCTGGTACTGGCCGGCCTGGTAGCCAAGGGAGAAACGGTCATAGATCGAATCTACCATATCGACCGCGGATATGATCATATCGAAGAAAAACTGGCCCAACTGGGAGCCGAAATTCGTCGTGTGCCGGGCGCACTGTGGCGTCGCCAGCAAAAACTGTCCGCGAGCGGAGCCAGCCTGTGAATGGCACTGCTAACCACACTGCTTATGGGAGGAACACCGGAACCGGGATGGAAAACCTGACCCTGGCTGTTGCCAAGGGCCGTGTACTCAAAGAAACGCTACCCTTGCTGGAGCGTGCGGGGATTCAAGTACTGGAAGATCCTTTTACCAGCCGCAAACTGATATTGCCCACTAGCCTCGTACACCTGTCACTGGTGGTGGTGCGCTCCACCGATGTGCCCACCTACGTTCGCTTCGGTGCTGCCGACCTTGGCGTGGTTGGCAAAGATATATTGGTTGAATATGACGGTGCTGGCCTGTATGAGTTGCTGGATCTGGGCATTGCCCGCTGTCGTATGGCGGTCGCTGAACCTGCCATGAAACCCCATAGCGTACATCGACGGCTGCGTATCGCAACGAAATACACCAACACAACGCGTAATTTTTTTGCCCGACGTGGACTGCAGGCTGAAGTCATCAAACTATATGGCTCCATGGAGCTGGCTCCGCTGGCCGGATTAGCGGATCAGATTGTCGATCTCGTTGATACCGGTGGAACGCTACGGGCCAATGGCCTGGTCGAAGTTGAGACCATTGCGCATGTCAGCTCCCGGCTCGTCGCCAACCAGGCCTCCATGAAACTCAAAGACCAGTCAATTATGGAGATTTCCGAAAGGCTGGCTGATTGTCTCAAAGTATAAATTCCCGATCTCCCTGACCATGATATTGCCAGTTCTCAATACCAGCGATCCCGATTTTATGCGTGGGTTTACCGCGCTGCTGGAACGCCAGCAGAACACGGCAAATGATGTCCGTGATGTCGTCCTTGAGATCATTTCTGCAATTCGCACACAGGGCGATCAAGCGCTGCTCGAATACAGCAGACGTTTTGATCGACTCGATATCAGCGATGCATCTGCGCTGGAAATTCCACAGCAGCGCTTGCAACAGGCATTACAGGATATCGACCCGAAACTACGCACCGCCTTACAACAGGCTGCAGCACGGATTGACAAATTTCATCAGCATCAACGTGAAGAAAGCTGGCAATACAGTGAAGCGGATGGCTCGGTTATGGGCCAGCAAATCACACCATTGGACCGGGTCGGTTTGTATGTTCCCGGCGGCATAGCTGCCTACCCTTCCTCGGTGCTGATGACCGCCATCCCGGCCCGGGTAGCCGGAGTTGGTGAACTGGTCATGGTCACACCAACCCCGGATAACCAGCTCAATGATACGGTTCTGGCAGCCGCGAAGATTACCGGTGTTGATCGGGTATTTCGTATCGGAGGTGCGCAGGCGATCGCAGCTTTGGCCTATGGTACCGCCACGGTCCCCGCTGTCGACAAAATCGTCGGTCCCGGCAACATCTACGTCGCCACTGCCAAAGCCATGGTCTTTGGCAAAACCGGCATCGATATGATCGCCGGACCTTCTGAAGTGGTCGTTGTGGCTTCCGGCGACAGCAACCCGGACTGGCTGGCAATGGACTTATTCGCCCAAGCCGAACATGATGTACAGGCCCAGGCTATTTTCATCAGTCCGGAACCCGCGTTGATCCATCAAGTGGCAGCGGCGATCGAACGTCTACTACCCGACATGTCACGCCAGCAAACCATTCGCAAGGCACTCCGGGAACACGGCGCCCTGATTCAATGCAATGACCTGGCTGAAGCCATTGACCTGGTTAATCGTATTGCCCCGGAACACCTGGAGCTGGCAGTCCCGCAAGCCCGGGCTATGGCCCGGAAAATCCGTCATGCCGGGGCCATTTTTATGGGCAGCCACAGTGCTGAGGCGCTCGGTGATTATTGTGCCGGTCCCAACCATGTACTGCCAACCGCAGGTACTGCACGCTTCAGCTCTCCTCTGGGAGTCTATGACTTTTTAAAACGCACCAGCCTGATTTGCTGCAGTGTGGCAGGAGCTGCGGCACTTGCCGACATCGCCACCACACTGGCCAAGGCCGAAGGACTCACCGCGCATGCTCAATCGGCAGCCTATCGACAACAACATGGCCTCTGATTCGCCAAGCCGGGAGCAGCTTACCCAATGGATTCGACCCGATATCCTGACCTTGTCGGCTTACCAGGTACCAGACAGCCTGGGCATGGTTAAAATGGATGCCATGGAGAACCCTCACACCTTACCGCTCGCCTGGAGTCAATTACTGGCCGAGAAAATGGCGCAGATTGACATCAATCGCTACCCGGATGCCTCAGCCAGTGCTCTGAAATTCCAGATTCTGAAACAATTCCCCTTGCCAGCAGGCCAGCAAGTGGTCCTGGGTAATGGCTCGGATGAGCTGATCCAGATGCTGCAACTGGTATTCGGTGGCCAGGGTCGTACCGTTCTGGCCCCGGTTCCCAGTTTTGTGATGTATGAAATGATCGCCAGATTCTCCGGCACAAAATTTATTGGCATCCCGTTAGGTAATAATTTCTCACTGGATACCGAGGCGATGCTCGCCGCCATTACACAACATCAACCAGCACTGGTTTTTATCGCCCATCCCAACAACCCCAGCGGTAACTGCTTTGAGGTGTCTGCGATTGAGCAAATCATCACCGCTACATCAGGGCTGGTGGTCATTGATGAGGCCTACTTTGCCTTTGCCGAGCACAGCTTTTTACCACTACTGGGCCGCTGGAACAATCTATTGGTGATGCGCACCGTCTCCAAACTCGGGCTTGCCGGTCTACGTCTGGGCTGGTTGAGTGGTGCAAAAACCTGGGTTGAACAAATCGAGAAAGTTCGCCTACCCTACAATATCAACAGCCTGTCCCAGGCTGCCGTGGTACTGGCCCTGGAGCATATCGACCTGCTGCGCCAACAGGCCCGGGAAATCTGCCGTCAGCGTGAGTACCTTCTTGCCCAACTGGGTGCCATACCCGGTGTTACCTGTTTTCCCAGCAGCGCCAATTTCATACTACTGCGTGTCAAGGATGCCTGCAGGGTGTTTGAACATCTTAAAGCGCGGAATATTCTGATCAAAAACCTGCATCAGACCGGCTCCATTCTGGAAAATTGCCTGCGAGTCACAGTGGGAACCTACAGTGAAAATGAACAACTGCTCCAGGTATTGCGTAGTGCCCCGGGGCTGGAATCCCGGGAATCCACCCAAGCACAGCAACTATAGCGGTGAAATACTGCTTTGAATCTCCAACAACTGGCCTCAGATATTCGCCTCTGGGGCCACCAGCTCGGTTTTCAGCAAGTCGGCATCACGGATATCGATCTGTCGCTGGCCGAGGAACACTTGCAGCAATGGTTAGTCAAGGGTCTACATGGTGAGATGGCCTATATGGCCCATCATGGACTCAAACGCTCCCGACCCGGGCAACTGGTGGTCAACACCCGACGTGTCATCAGTGTTCGCATGGACTATTTTCACGAACCAACAGCTGGTAATGATGAGGGCGACAACATCCGGGCCATGATCGCTTGCTATGCCAGAGGCCGTGACTACCATAAACTGATTCGCAGGCGACTGCAGCGCCTGGCCACCAAGATGGCTCAAAACAGCAGTTCCACCCACTACCGGGTGTTTGCCGACAGCGCACCGGTATTGGAAAAACCACTGGCCCAAAAAGCCGGTCTGGGCTGGATCGGCAAACATACCAACCTGGTCAATCGTCAAGCTGGCTCCTGGTTTTTTCTGGGGGAAATCTACACCGATCTGCCGCTACCAACAGATCAGCCCGCTACAAACCACTGTGGTACTTGTCAGCAATGCATCGACATCTGCCCAACCCGTGCCATTATCGCACCCTATGTGCTCGATGCCAGACGCTGTATTTCCTATTTGACGATTGAACTGCGCGATGCCATCCCCGAAGCCCTGCGCTCTGGTATTGGCACCCGGATCTTTGGCTGTGATGACTGTCAAGCAGTCTGCCCCTGGAATCGCTTTGCCCAGGTATCCGAAGAAGCCGCCTTCCTACCCCGGCCAGAACTGATAGGAAGCACTTTGGTCGAATTGTTCAGCTGGAACGAAACCCAGTTCCTGCACCGTACCGAAGGTTCACCCATTCGGCGTATCGGCCATCTTCGCTGGCTACGCAATATTGCAGTGGCACTTGGCAATTGTTCACCAACACAGCAAATTCACAAAGCACTGCTCGACCATCGCCACCCATCTACACTGGTGCAAGAACATGTGCATTGGGCTCTGCGGCATCAAAAAGAAAAAAAGGGGTCAGAGCCCTTTTTTTTGCTTTAACTAATTAAAATATATGCTGTCTATAAAAAAAGGGCTCTGACCCCTTTTTTCCTGACCCCTTTTTTCTAGGTGCTGGCGAGCGGAATTTTACGCTGAAACCCGAAGCGCTCGGCCGTGCGCTCATAAACATAAAGTAGTGCCGGTACTAGAAATAGCACCATGATGGTCGAAAACATCAGGCCGAAGGCGATCGATGTGGCCATCGGAATCAGAAACTGGGCCTGTCTGGATTGCTCGAACAACAATGGCGTCAGACCACCGATCGTGGTCAGGGAGGTCAGCAACACCGGCCGTAAGCGCATTCGGGTCGCTTCAATCAACGCCTCACGGGCTGCCTGTCCGAGGCGACGACGTTCACGATAGAACACCACCAGAATAATAGAATCATTGACTACAATCCCCGACAAACCAAAAAAGCCGAATAAGGAAAGAATGGTCAAATCAAGATTCATCAAGTAATGGCCCCATAATGCACCGACCAGGCCAAAAGGAATAATGCTCATAACCACCAGTGGCCAGGCATAGGAACTGAATACCCAGGCCAATACCAGATACATCATCGCTAACGCATAGAGCATCCCCAGACGCAGATCCCCCAGTGTCTGTTTCTGGTCCGCAGCCCGGCCTTGCAGTGAAAAATCGACACCATATCGGGTGGCAAGTCGCGCTAATGGACCCGCCTCCAGCTTGGCGAGTATCTGATTGCTGTTATTAACGCTGGAATCAACATCACCCTGCACCGTAACGGCCGGACGATTGTCGGCTCGTCGAATCAGGTCAAAACCGCGGCGTGTGCTGATATGCAAGACATTGGACAGCAGCACATTTTGCCCCGTGGCCGTGGTCAACATCAATTGTTCGAGCCGATTCAGATAATCTCGTTGTGCCGAAGGCAATCTAACCCTGACCTCAAGCTCATCATCTCCGCGTGGAAATACCTGCACCAGATAACCATCGAAAGCACTACGCAACTGGCGTGAAACACTATCCACCGTCAGGCCCAATGACTGTCCTTGCGGCGTTAACGACAACACCAGCTGTTCGCGACCATAGGGAAGATCATCAGATACCGAGGTCACACCCTTGGTTGCCCTGAGAATTTCCTCAAGCTCAGTTGCTGCAGCTTTCAGCGTCCGGGTATTCCCACCGATCAAGCGGATATCAATATCGCGTCCCGGAGGTCCCCCACGACGCTCGAAGATAGACAAGCTCTCAATGCCAGGGACGAGCTGAAGTCGTTTACGCCAGGCATGGAGAAATTCCTTGTTACGCACGGTACGGGCATCAGGCTGGACCATCTCTACCCTGACCGTACCGAATACATCACCGCGGCTGCGATTGTTGTCATCACGCACCATTTGTCCATCGAGCACAATAGCCGTGCTGACAAGATGGGTATTAAATGACTTTTCAGCTGCGTACAGGCTGCGTTCCATATTCAATAAATAATCATGAACCTTTTGTCTGGGAGTGCCCGACACAAAAGCCACACTGCCATAGACGCTCGTGCCTTCCGGCGTCGGAAAAAAATGAAATTTCAACCGCCCCCCTGCAATCAAACCGACAGATACGATTAACAACGCCAATCCTGCAGCGAGCGTGGCCCAGCGAAAGTCCAGACTGAGTGTGACCAGGCGACGAAACGGACCGTCTCGAAAGCGATTAAAGGTCTCGTCCAAACGCCGTCGCATCGCACTGGGCTGGTATGCGCCTTCTTTGGACAGTGAGTGGTACAAGTGACCCGGTAATACGAAGAAAGATTCGACCAGAGAAGCCAGAATTACACAAACGATAATCAATGGAATATCAAATAAAATGTTGCCGATAATTCCACCCACCAACATTAACGGTAAAAATGCCCCCACCGTAGTCAGTGAGGAGGAAAGGACCGGCGCCAGCATCCGCCGGGCACCACCGACCACAGCAGCCAATGGTGGCTCACCCATCTGATAATGGGTCAGTGCATCCTCACCCACCACAATGGCATCATCAACAATAATCCCCAGCGCCATAATCAGCGCAAACAGGCTAATCATATTGATCGAGCCACCCACCATAAACAGAATCCAGAGAGTGGCCATAAATGATACCGGAATACCGACCGACACCCACCAGGCAACCCGGGCATTGAGGAACAGAAATAACATAATCACCACCAACGCCAGACCGGTCAGGCCATTTTTGATCAATAGATTGATCCGATCGGCGATCAAAGTCCAGCGTTGGTCATAGGCAATAATCTGCACTCCCTGCGGCAGTGTGGGCCGGATTTCCTGGAGCCATTGGTTCTGAACTCTGGCAGATTTAAGGCTGTCACCCGTCTCGCTACGTTGCAGGTTAAGTTCCACAGCAGGTCGGCCTTTGTACCATACCCGGACCTCACCATCCCGATCCTGCCGTTTGATGGTTGCGATATCACCAAGCCGGGTCTGCCTGCCTTCAGCATCGGTAGCAACAACAAGCTGTTCAA
This sequence comes from Gammaproteobacteria bacterium, assembly GCA_011052285.1. Classification (GTDB taxonomy): domain Bacteria; phylum Pseudomonadota; class Gammaproteobacteria; order Arenicellales; family DRJH01; genus DRJH01. The sequence continues at coordinate 5,793 of DRJH01000020.1, read as the reverse complement.
AACCGACCACAGAGCGACGCTGCTCGACAAAGCGTAGTTGCCGTGCAGCTTCTTTGCGACCGGCTACACCAAGCGGCACATCCCGCGACGCCTGCGCGGTCAGGGGCCCCAAGGAGCTAACCGAAGCACTCATCTCGGCCAATGTCCGGGCCGGAACCTCGATCGCAATTTCTTGCCTGGGTAAACCGGTGATCTCGACTTTTGCGATACCACGGTCCAGCAACTGCTGGCGGAATCTCTGGGCCAGTGGCCGCAGGGTTTCCAGGTCATCCGTACCCACGAGTAACAAACGGCCCACATTTTCATGACGTAAAACCCGCCTGACTACGGGCTTGTCCGCAGTCGATGGTATGCCCGAAGTCTGCTCAACCAGTGCTTTCACCTGATCCAGTGCCGTTTGCATATCCGTCTTGGAGTTAAGTTCTATGACAATCGCCACATGACCGGTCGCCGATGTGGAAGTCATGGTTTTAACGCCGTCGACATTTTGCAGCTCACGTTCCAGCGGCGCGGTAATCCCTCGCGCCACATCCTCGGCACTAGCTCCGGTCCAGTTCACATTTACCGTAATAAAATCGAGTGTAAACGTTGGAAAGAACTGGATGTTAAGGCGATTGAGTCCCAGTGTACCGGCAATGATCAGCATCAACATCAACAAATTCGCCGCAACCGGATGCTGGGCAAACCGTTGCAGGCTGTCTTCTCGCACGACTATTGCGCCTTGCCGGCGGCAGACCCAGCAGAACGAACCCGCAGGCCATCGATAGCCTGTGGCAATGGCGTTACCACCAGTTGGTCACCATCCTGAAGTTTGGCGCTGGACAGGATCACCTCGGTATAATTCCGGCGTTTCCGCTGCCCTTGAATCTTCACATCAAGCCGCCGCATACGTCCATCCACCAAGCGATAAACCCGTGCTCCACCGTACACCGAGGTAATCGGCACCACAACCGAGCGAGCAATCGGTGGCAGCTTGATCTGCAGTTCCAAAATCCTGCCGATTGCCAGCTGTGGCTCCTGTCCGGTGAAGACGAAATAGGCATCGACACCACTACGTCCTTTCATAATTTCAGCGGCGATTCGATCGAGTCGCATTGGATAGTTTTGGTCTTGCCACGATAACGTCGCCTCTGTGGTGCCCTGATGTGCGTAAATCAACGACAGATAACGCTGCGGCAACTCAGCACGTAACTGCAAGCTGTGGTCAGGCACCAGACTGAGCAAGGGAGTGTTTTTGCTACTACGGTCCCCGACGGCAACCTGCACGGTCAGGACTCTTCCTGAAAAAGGCGCCCTGATGACCGTGTGCGAGAGGTCATCATTGGCGATTTGCAAAGCCGCTAGTGCACGTTGCCGGCGGGCATCCAATGCGGCCAGGCTGGCAGGAAAATTGGTCAGCACCTGATTACGGCGGATCATTGCCAGTTGCTGTTGCACCAGCAATTTTCTGGCATCGTCTACCCTGGAAACTGCGGCTACTTTTGATCTGGCCAGACGTTGGGCACGTTCAAGATTAGTCTGCGCCAACGTCAGCAGCAATTTTTCCTGAACCTGAGCCTGCTGGTCCGCCTCATGGCTTTGTCGCAATTGTTGGATCTGTGCCCGTAGCTCTGCTACATCTGCCTGTCTTTGTTCCCGGGTCAAGCGGAAACGCACATCATCGATTCGAATCAGTACCTGCTGCGCCGTAACTCGTTGCCCGGAGACCACCTCAACAGCACGAATATCCCCTTCAACGGTCGATTTAAGATACGCTACCCGGTCTGACATCACCTCGCCCAGTAATGACAACTCAGGAGTATTTTTACCCAATCTCACGAGCTTCGTTGTAACATTCCAGATTCTTTCCACAACCGATGCCGGACTTCGTGGAGCCTTGGTTTTTTTGAAGTAGAGGAATCCCGCTGCGGCAGCTGCCAATAAGGCAAGTGGGATAATCACTCGTAACGTACGTTTCACAGCGTGAGTCTCTCCTGAAAGCGCGTTCATACATAAAGGGGAAAACTGGACCTGGCAGGATGTTAGACTGAATCAGGTTTTTCCGGTACCGACGTAACACTGTCGCACAGCCAGTTCACGGCCAGCCTTAATCTGCCGGAATTTACCCAAAAAAGAACGGTAGACTATAGCCTGATTGCGAGTTATTCGGGATTTTCGGTAGCGTCTGAACTCTCGTGGCCCACCATTGTATGCGGCATAAGTAGCCTGCACAAGATTGGCCAGGCTGCTTTTTTTTTGGCGTTTGAGATCTTCAGTAATGGCATATTTGCGCAAGTAGTGCATAAGAATTTCACTGCCTGCACGGGCATTGTAAATAACATCTCGTCGCAAATAGCGTGGATCATAAAAGCCGCGCCAGACCCTGGGAATCACCTGCATAATACCCACCGCTCCGGCCCGCGAAAGAAAGGGCACACGTTTACCCCGTTTTTTGATGTATTGACGCCAACAGGTTTCCTGCCAGGCAGTGGCCAGTAGTAATGGTCTGAACAAACCCTTGTATTGTGCGCCAAGAGGATATTTTTTTTCGGTTTCAGCGGCTATCTCTACCAACATTGAGTGGGCAAGTGCCAGATAGCTGTCGAGCGATGGTCGCTCCGCAAGCATACGATTGAGTAACCGATAGCGACCTTCCTTGCTCAGGCTGGCAGCCTGTACGCTCGGCAACAAAAAATCCAGGCGACTTTGATCCGGTATTGGCGGCGGCTTGTCCAGTGGCGGGCCAAAATGGAATAATTCGCGCAATTGCGGGTCGACGGTATCTTGTCGAGAATCTTCCCGGCTACTGGCGGATAAGATACGTGCCAGACGGCGCATACCATCCACCGTGATCTCCAGGCCAACCGGTGTTCCCAGGCGATCCGCTGCCTGTAAAGCATCTGCAGCAGTCACCAGGCTCAGCAGCTGAATACTCTGCTTGCCCTGCTGACCCACACGGATATGCCTGACCAACGGAGCCAGTTGCTGCCAGGTGGCAAGAAACAGACTTCGGACCGGATCTCTTCTGCCAGGATTCTGCGTTGTCAATGCCTTCTCAATAGCATACCGGGCATCCAGCAAAATATTCAGCAGCGCATTATCGACCTCTTCTTCTTGTGACTGCAGGGCCAATTCACGCACCAGTGAGGTCACTAAATGGTCGAATTGCCGCCAGACTTCGCGCCAACGCCCAAGCTCCGCCTTCGATAAAACCGGCTCAGCCGGTAATGTCGGTACGGACTGCGTGGTGACCTTAAAGCGCAGATGCCCACGCACCCCTTGCTTGACAACCTCAAGATTTGCCAGTTGCAGGGAATTGAGTAGTGATTCCAGATCAACAAAATCATACTGCGGAAATACCAGCGGCAAAATCTTACGCAGCGCATCCAGCGGCTGGCTGATTTCAATCGTAAACTGTTCCAGTTTTGGCTCAATATATTGTCTGACCCATTGCCAAAGTGTCGATGAAACCGGGTGTTCACGTCGGTCCAATCCGTAAATACGGGTATCGAGCACCTTGAATCGTACCCGGGTATCAGGCGGCATCACATAGGGTTGCTCATTTACACTCAAATAGCCCTGCCACTGAAATAAAATCAGGCACTTACCATTGCCTATTGCCTTGCCGATTCTGGCTTCACCACGACTGAAGAAATTCAGTGTTGGTGGCTTGGCCCGCAGTTGCGGCTTTGACAAAATAAGATAATTACAACCGGTGCCATCCTGCCAGAGTGGAGCCGTACCATCGCTGGCGGTAAAAAGTCGTTGCCGCAAACCCTGCTCCAATAAAAGACTGTTCAGCACAAACGGCACATCAACCTGCCGCTCGGCAGCCACTACGCTTGTCGCTGGCAGCCACATAAGCTGCAAAATAAACAGGCCCCGCATAAATACTGGGTTACGAGATAAGGGTAATTTCATAGCCAGCAAACTTGCGAATATTGAGAACACCGCTGTCGAGCAGTAGATACTGCCCCTTGATCCCCTGCAAACAGCCCGAAATTGTGGTCGTTTTATCAAAATTAAGTGCCTTGATTTTCTCGGGATACTGCGCAACAGGATACACAATCGGTACGATATCTGCATCGCCGAGAAAGGTAATGCGATGCTGTTTTCTCAGTTCCAGCAAGCCATCATCAATCTTCGCGACAAGTTGGTCACGGATTTCGCGCAGTGCCACTACGGCAGGTGAACCTTTGAGCATTTTTCGCCAGTCCGTACGATCGGCAATATGGGCTTTAAACGCTACTTCCAATTGGCCCGAGACCAGCCGGTTGGGCACGGAAAAAATTGCCAGTGCACAATCGGCACCCTGGTCGATCCAACGCGTCGGTAACTGCGTGGCACGGGTAATCCCGACCTTTGTTCCCGAGGAATTGGCCAGATAGACAATGTGATCGGTCATACAATGTTGCTGTCCCCACTGTGGCTGCCGGCAGGTCCCGGCAGAAAAATGGCAAAGTTCCGGGCGCACGATGCACAGGTCACAACAGGCCAATTTACGAAAACAGGGGTAGCAATACCCCCGCTGAAAGCTCTTACGTGTCTGCCGACCGCAGGCCAGACACAAGATTCTGCCACTAAACACCATTTCGATATCCTGCCCCAGATAATCATTGACCACCAGCGGTTGCCCCCCCAAAGACAGTCGATAGGTAACAGGGCAGGTATTCTCGACAGACATCTTTTGTAAAATACCGGTAATTCTGACCATTTTGTGGACTCTTTCAGTGCTGGGCTACTGGATGACCCGCTTATCATATCATTACATCAATAAATTTCGTTTGGCAATTGGGCGATCGGTACTGGGCCAAGCTGGTGTAACGGCAGGCGCCTGACCACACCAGTGTTGCATGGCACGCGAATCCACCGACCATAGGCCCTTGACCTGAACCTGTAAATTCGCACCCAGGACAAGATAACTATAGCGGCTGTAGTGTGGCATTGATAACCATCAGACCAGTTTCCCCTGTTTCTTTTTCTGCACACAAAACTGGTCAAATTGTCGCTGCGCCAACTTCGATGGAGCTGTTTTGCCGTTTTCCTAACGGGTTACGGTGGTAAAGTTCACTCCCAAAGCGTGGGCCAGTACCCTCTCAGCAAAGTCGATGATGTCGTAGAGGTAAAACCGCCATTCACGTTTGCAGGCATCAGACATAGACCCGCTCCTGTTCAACGTAGGGACGGAGTTCCGGCCGCAGGGCCTTTTCGGTAACCAGATCAACCGGGCAGCCGAGCAGATCTTCCAGGTAAAATACTGTAGGCATAACTGACGGGTTCAAAATCTGCCTCGAAAATCGCCTCTAACAGCAGTCTTGCAGCACCTTGCAGCAGCCTGTCTTCAACCACCGGTATTCCCAGTGGCCGTTCTTTGCCGTTCCCCTTGGGGATGTACTTTCGCCGCACTGGCCGACTCCGGTAGTCACCCCGTTTTAGACGCTCTACCAGTCGCCTGATATTGCCACCCAGATCCTCTCCGTATTAGGCGACCGTCTTCCTATCCACGCCTGCTGCTCCACGCTTGTTCAGCTTTCGCCATGCGCGATGTAGTAACGCTTCGTTCAGGTGTTGGTAGAGATTTTGAAATCGGTGAGCTTTCGCAGTGCTCGCCTTGTTGGTTATTGCGTGCAAGAAGGTTGGCTTGTCTCTATCCGACCCTACTCTGTCCGGTACAAGTTGCCTTTGCATACTACATACATCTGTCACCCCCTTCCCCATGTGATCGGCCCTACCGTCCCGGAGTACTATGAGGTGATCCGGACTTCCCTCCAGCCATCAAGCACCTTCCCCGTTTGTAGCGGTTCTGCCTGCCTT
>DRJH01000019.1 GCA_011052285.1 Gammaproteobacteria bacterium | reverse complement strand
TGAGTGGGGAAGCTGCGTGGCGAAATCTGGGTGACCAGGTTTCACAGTGGCTGAAGGAGAAACTGGAAGCCGCAACGGTGTAAAACGGAACAGGCGTGCCAAGGATGGCGCTAATGAAGAAACTAATTACTTATATGCACAAACCACTCAACACAATTGCCGACATCCGGGCAGGACACACCTTCCGTGGCAGGATCGATGAAGATCCAGCGGGGAATATTCCCGTGCTGCAAATTAAGGATCTCAAGGATCAGGCAATGCTCACCGCGGATCAGCTGCCCAGGATTAACTGGCAAGGCGCGAAGGAGGCCACGACCGCGCGAGCCGGTGACATTCTGTTACCTGCCCGTGGCGAGTATTACCGGGCGTCGGTCTTGCAGGGCGATGAGCCGGTCATCGCGACCAGTCAGCTGTTTGTCATGAGACTCACAAGCGAAGACATCACGCCGGAGTACCTTAGCTGGTACATGAACCAGAGAGTGGCACAGAATTATTTTCTGACCCATCGCAGCGGCACCAGCATGCCCATGATCAACAAACAAAGCCTGGGCGCACTGCCGGTAGCGATTCCGCCACTGGCTACGCAGGAAAAAATCGTGTCGGTACAACGCTGCTGGGAACAGGAAAAACAATTGACCGAACAGTTACTGATCAATCGTGAAAAAATGCTCAACGGCATTTTCCAACAACTACTGGAAACATAAACGCCATGTCCAAAGACAACATCAGTCAAAAACAGATCAACAATGCCGTCTGGTCGGCCTGCGACACCTTTCGCGGCACCGTCGATTCCAGCGTCTACAAGGACTATGTCCTGACCATGCTGTTCCTGAAATACCTGTCCGATGTCTGGCAGGATCACTATGACGAATACCAGAAAGAGCATGGCGACAGTCCGGAACTCATCGAGGAACTGCTAAAGAACGAGCGGTTTGTGCTGCCCAAATCCGCCAACTTTTATTCGCTCTACGAGAAACGTTACGAACCGGGCAATGGCGAACGTATCGACAAAGCCCTGCATGCCATTGAAGATGGTAACAGCAGCAAACTGCGCGACGGCGACCACGGCGTGTTCCAGGATATCTCCTTTAACTCCACCAAGCTGGGTGACGAGGCCCAGAAAAACGATGTCCTGCGCCACCTGCTGGAAGATTTCAATAGACCTGAACTTGATCTACGCCCCAGCCGGGTGGGCAAGAAAGATGTCATCGGTGACGCCTACGAGTTCCTGATTGACAAATTTGCCGCCGGCGCCGGTAAAAAGGCCGGGGAGTTCTATACCCCATCTGTCGTGTCCGAGCTTATCGCCGAGCTGGTACAGCCCAAAGAGGGTGACGACATCTGCGACCCGGCCTGTGGTTCCGCCTCTCTGCTGATGAAATGCGGCCGGCAGGTCAAAAAGAATTTCAACGGCTCGAAGAAATATCAGCTCTACGGTCAGGAAGCCATCGGCAGCACCTGGGCGCTGGCCAAGATGAATATGTTCCTGCACGGCGAAGACAATCACATCATCAAATGGGGTGACACCCTGCGCAACCCGCGCCTGCTGGACAAGAATGAAGACCTGCTGCACTTCGATGTGGTGGTTGCTAATCCACCGTTCTCCCTGGACAAGTGGGGCCAAGAGTCCGCAGGAGATGACAAGTACGGTCGCTTCCGTCGCGGCATCCCACCCAGAACCAAGGGGGACTACGCCTTTATCCTGCACATGATCGAAACCCTGAAACCAAAAACTGGGCGTATGTGCGTGGTGGTCCCGCATGGTGTGCTGTTCCGAGGTGCATCCGAGGGTAAGATCCGCCAAAAACTCATCGAAGAAAACCTGCTGGATACAGTGATCGGCTTGCCAGAAAAACTCTTCTACGGGACGGGCATCCCCGCAGCAATTCTGGTGTTCAAAAAACACCGTCATTCCGGCGAAGGCCGGAATCCAGGTGTCTTCTTCATCGACGCCAGCCGGGAATACCAGGACGGCAAGAACCAGTACCACCTCACCGAAGAACACATCAACAAGATTATCTCGACCTGTGAGGCGCGTAAAAACGTCGATAAATACGCCTACCTGGCTGGCCTCGACGAGATCAGGGAAAACGATTTCAATCTCAATATTCCCCGTTATGTGGATACCTTTGAGGAAGAGGAGGAGATTGATCTGGTTGCGATGCGGAAGGAGCGCGAGAAATTGAAAGCGGAACTGGCTGGCCTGGAAAAGGAGATGGTCAAGTATCTTGAGGAGTTGGGGTATGGTGCCTGAGGGTTGGAACGAAAAACGACTTGGCTCTGTTTTAGAGCGAGTGGCTGTGCCTGTGAGCCCTGAGTCCGATTCTCAATATAGGCAGATTGGCATACGATCCCATGGAAAAGGCATTTTTCATAAGGAATCTGTACTTGGAAAGACACTGGAGAACAAACGTGTATTCAAGGTGCTTCCAGATTGTTTTGTCGTGAATATCGTGTTCGCCTGGGAGCAGGCTGTTGCAAAAACGACAGAAAAGGAGATTGGGTTTATTGCATCGCATCGTTTCCCTATGTACAAGCCGATTGAAGGGAAAAGCAACGTAGATTTCATTAACTATTTCTTTAAGACAAAACGGGGTAAATACCTACTGGAACTTGCCTCACCGGGCGGTGCAGGTAGGAATAAAACGCTGGGGCAAAAAGAATTCGCAAACCTCAGCTTTCCCATGCCTGAGGGGGGTGAACAAACCAAAATCGCCCAAATCCTCTCCACCTGGGACAGGGCCATTGAAATCACCGAAAAGCTGATTGAAAACAGCAAGGCGCAGAAAAAGGCGCTGATGCAGCAACTACTGACGGGGAAGAAGCGGTTTCCGGGGTTTAAAGTAAAATGGAAGGAGTATCGCTTAAAAGAAATTGCAAACGTGCTAGCTAGTAACGTTGATAAAAAATCCTATGATGGTGAAGACTCGGTATTGCTGTGCAACTACACAGATGTTTATTACAACGATTACATAACCAGCAATATCTCCTTCATGGAGGCTTCAGCCAACCAGCGGGAAATTGAGAAGTTTTCTTTGGAGTATGGTGATGTCCTTATTACCAAAGACTCAGAGTCGCCAGATGATATCGCTATTCCAGCATTGGTTCGTGAGGAGTTACCGGGGGTCTTGTGTGGGTATCATTTGGCTATAATTCGACCTGCCCCGGAACTAGCTGATGGCGGTTTTCTAAACATCCTTTTTGCATTAGCAAGAATCAGGTATTGCTTCTTCACCTTGGCAAATGGCGCCACACGTTTTGGGTTATCGATTGGCTCGATTCAGAACGCAATATTTAGTATCCCGGAAATAGAGGAGCAAAAAAAGATTGCAGAAATAATAATGGCCCAAGATGATGAGATTTCAAATCTAACATTGCAATTAGGGTGCTTGGTACAGCAAAAAAAAGCCCTCATGCAGCAACTACTCACTGGCAAGCGGCGTGTAAATGTTGAATTAGAGGAGCAGATGCATGCCTGATGTTATAACCTTTAATGAGGCAATTCAGGATTCTGCGGATTGCACAAAGCGTAATCTCATGCTCGGAAACGGTTTTAGTATCGCATGTGAACCTGACATATTTCATTACGGATCGCTTTTTGGTCAGGCAGATTTTTCAAGCATACCGGAGGCTAGGCAGGCATTTGATGCTCTTGGAACCCAGGATTTTGAAGTTGTAATACGTGCGCTTGAACAGGGCTCGCACCTTGTTCCCATTTACGCTACCAAAGCTACTGAAACCGCTGAACGGATGGCAATGCATGCGGAACAGCTCAAGGAATTATTAATTTCAACCGTTGCTCACAATCATCCTGAGAATCCCGGCCATATCAGTGATGATCGATTCTGGGCCTGTCGGGAATTCCTAAAACATTTTTTATCTGGCCCCAATCGGGGCCGGGTCTACACGATCAACTATGATTTGCTTCTCTACTGGGCACTTATGCACGATGACAATCCATTCGAGGATAATCCGGCCGACATCATTACCATCGATGGGTTTGGGCAGGACTATGACGACCCTGACGCTGACTACGTAATCTGGAAAGCCGAGACACGTGCTAATCAGCAGTGCGTGCATTATCTACATGGCGCACTTCATCTCTATGACGCTGGTTCAGAGTTAAAGAAATACACCTGGGTCAGGAGTGGTTTGCCGTTAATCGATCAGGCCCGTGATGCCATGCAGCAAGGCATGTATCCCTTGTTTGTTTCAGAAGGAGAAAGTTCAGCAAAGATGGCGAAGGTACGGCATAGCGCCTATTTGCAGCACTCGTTCAAAAGCTTTCATTCCATTATGGACCAGAGCAACCAGGCACTGTTTATTTTCGGCCATTCTCCGGCTGAAAACGATAGCCATATCCTAAACCAGATCGGCCGTGGGAAGTGCCAGAAAGTCTACATTAGCCTCTATGGTGATCCCGATTCGAAAGGTAACAGGGAAATCATTCAACGTGCCGAGATTATCGCAAGTTTGCGCAGGCGCAACTATCCCATGAAGCTGACATTCTTTGATGCATCAAGTGCAAATGTATGGGGATAACTGGCAGGAAACCAATGAATCCGGAAACCAAGAAACAATACAGAAGCTACATCCCGGTGCTGAAGACCTCGCTGGCTTTGGGTTGGGAGGGAGAGTTCGGCCAACGAATAGAGCACCATGTACAAAACGCTGACGCCAGTAAACCGGTCATCGCTAACGGTCAAACCTACTTCGCCATCCAGACCCGTCGCAAGGAACTGGAAGATGATACTGGCTTTCAGCAGCTACCTGAAGACCAGAAACGCCTCATGCTGCGTAACGAATTGGCTGCCCACAGCAAGCAGTTGGCTGCAGTGGCAAAGGATGCCGGTGTGAAAAGTGGTCTGGACTACGCCATCTTTCAAAACCACGGCTACAAAGGCTTGTATGGAGGTCTCGATAACAAGGCGATACACCAGCACAAAGGGCTGAAAAAAAGCCAGAAGATCCTCGACCACATGGGCAGTACCGAACTGGCCGCCAATCTGTTCTGCGCTACCCAGACCGAAGACAAACTCAAGCGGGAGAATACCAAAGGCAAAACCAAAGCCAACCAGACCCATTTTGAAGTCGGTGGCAAAGTACGCCAGACCATCCGGGATCTTGGCGGTACTATGCCGGAAGATTTACCAGCGCCGGATAAAGGTGAGTTGAGCGGGAAACGGACGGAGATCAGACATTGAACCAGAAATCCGGCAATGAGGACATTATCTCGCAAAGGGGCGATTTCCTGCTGTACCAGGCCGAAGATGGTCGTACCCGTCTTGAATGCCGGTTCGAGGATGAGACTATCTGGCTGAGCCAGGCCATGCTCTGTGAGTTGTACCAGAAATCCAAGGCCACCATCAGTGAGCATCTGAAGAATATCTTTGCGGACGGTGAGTTACAGAGAGAGGCAGTTGTTCGGGATTTCCGAACAACTGCCGCAGATGGCAAGGAATACAAGGTCAGGCACTTCAATCTGGATACCATTCTGGCCGTTGGCTACCGGGTTCGCAGTCAGCGGGGTATCCAGTTTCGCCGCTGGGCCACCGAGCGATTGAGCGAGTATCTGCTCAAGGGCTTCACCATGGATGATGAACGCCTGAAAAACCCACCGGTAGCGGGTTCCTCTGCACCAGATTATTTCGATGAAATGCTGGCGCGTATCCGCGATATTCGTTCCAGCGAGCGACGCATGTATCTGCGCGTCAGAGAAATCTTCGCTATGGCCGGTGACTACGACCCTTCATGGCCGGAAACCACGAAATTCTTCAAAGTTATCCAGAACAAGCTCCATTTTGCAGCCACCGGAATGACTGCAGCTGAGCTGATTCAGCGTCGTGTCGATCATCGCCTGCCCAATATGGGGCTCACGAGTTGGAAGGACGACGAAGTACGAAAAACGGATGTCACGGTTGCAAAGAATTATCTCAACCAGCAGGAGATTGAAGAGCTAAACCGAATCGTGACCATGTGGCTGGATTTTGCCGAGGATCAGGCGCTGCGCCGAAAACAGATCTTCATGAAAGTGTGGGAGCAGAAACTCGACGCGTTTCTGCGCTTTAATGAACGAAACGTGCTCCCGGATGCCGGGTCGGTTAGCAAGAAAACTGCAGATGAACAGGCTCGGCAGGAATACGAGCGTTTTGCAGCATATCGTAGGGCGCATAAGGAAGCCCTCGGTGAGAAAGACGCGATCAAGGCACTGGAAGACGCCGGAAGATCGGTTGAAAAAGGCAAAAACAATTCGGGAGCCAGCGGTGACTGATACACAACGACCCGAAACCAAAGAACAATACAGCAGCCACATCCCTGCATTAAAGACCCTGTTGGCTTTAGGCTGGGAGTATATCTTGCCCGCTGACTGTCTGGAAAAACGCGGTGGCAACTGCTCGGTGGTACTCAAGGATGAGTTGATCGAAAGTCTGAAGAAACGACGTTTCGAGTATAAAGGAGAGCAATATCCTTTGTCCCCCAATGCCATCGATCAAATTGTGCGTGAGCTTTCTTCTCCCGGCCTGAATGAAGGCTTATTGACTGCCAGCCATCGAATCTACGACAAGCTCTGTTTAGGTATCACCGTTACAGAATTTATCGACGGCAAGAAACACTCGCCCACCATCCCGATTCTCGATTGGGAGGATCTTGCAAAGAACCGCTTTCAGGTCACCGAGGAAATGGAGGTGCTTAGCACCGCGGGCACACATACACGCCGTCCTGATGTGGTGTGCTTTGTTAATGGCCTGCCGCTGGTCGTAATTGAGGCCAAGCGCCCGGATTCCGGTAATCCCAACAAGAACATGATCAACGAGGGTATCAGCCAGACCATCCGTAATCAGAAGAACGACGAGATTCCCGGCCTGTTTATCTATGCCCAGTTACTGTTAGCAATCAGCAGTACCGATGGGCGTTACGGAACGATTAAAACTATCAGGAAATTCTGGGCGCGCTGGCGGGATGAGAAATTTTCTGAAGAACACTTCCAGCACGTCAAGAACACGCCTCTGACAGCCGACGTGCAGGCTGCGCTGTTTGCAGACAAACCGGGCAGGGTACGTCAGTACTTTGAGCAACTGTGGTCCGATGAAGAATTACCCACCGAACAGGACCGCCTGTTAATCAGTCTGCTGACGCCGCAACGGCTGCTGGAATTTGTGCGCTATTTTGTGCTGTACGACAAGAAAATCGGCAAGCTGGTGGCGCGCTATCCCCAGGCCTTTGGTATCAAGGCGCTGATTGACCGGGTAAACCGGCACAGGCCCGATGGTGGCCGTGAGGGGGGTGTGCTCTGGCACACCACCGGCTCTGGCAAGTCGTTTACGATGGTGTTGTTGTGCAAGGCGCTGTTATTGCATCCCGCCCTGAAGGAAAGCCGCATTATTGTTGTCACCGACCGTGTCGATCTGGAGAAACAACTGGCCAGTACGTTTTTGTCCGGGGGCGCCTTCGGCTCTCTGATTGCGGCTAAGAAAGAAGGCGAGAAGGCCCGGGTGCGTTCCGGAAAGGAACTGGCCCGGCGCATCGGGCAAGGCACTGAGCGCATCATCTTTTCCATCATCAACAAGTTCAACACGGCCTCGAAACAACCCGAATGCTACAACCCGTCCGATAAGCTGATTGTGCTCATTGATGAAGGCCACCGGAGCCAGGGCGGCGAAAACCACGAACGCATGCGCAAGGTGCTGCCCAATGCAGCCTATGTCGCGTTTACCGGTACGCCTTTGCTGAAAGACGACAAGACAACGAACAAGTTTGGCCCGATCATCCATGCCTACACCATGCAGCGGGCAGTAGAAGACGGTACCGTGACGCCTCTACTGTATGAAGAACGCAAGCCGGATTTGGCGGTCAATGAAAAGGCTATCGATAACTGGTTCGACAAGATCACGGTGGCGCTTTCGGAGGAACAAAAGGCCGACCTCAAGAAGAAATTCGCTCGCAAAGGCGCCGTGTATAAATCCGCCAATCGCATTGAACTCATTGCCTGGGATATTGCGGTGCATTTTAATGAGAATATCAAAAAGCTGAACCATGGCCTGAAAGGGCAGATTGCCTGTGACAGCAAGTTAAGCGCCATTCGCTACAAGCGATACCTGGATGATACCGAACTGGTCAGCAGCGCGGTGGTGATTTCCCCGCCTGATACCCGTGAGGGGCATAAGGATGTCGATGAGGACAAACTGCCGGAGGTGCAGCAATGGTGGAAGGACCATGTTGGCTATGATACGGAGGCCTATGAGCGCTCCGTACTGGACAATTTTTCTACCGCCGGTGATCCGGACTTGTTGATTGTGGTGGACAAGCTGCTGACCGGCTTCGATGAGCCTCGCAACACGGTGTTGTACATCGACAAACCATTAAAGGAGCACAACCTCATTCAGGCCATTGCCCGAGTCAACCGCCTTCACGAAGAAAAGCAATACGGCCTGCTCATAGATTACCGCGGCATCCTCGAAGAACTCGATACCGCCATTGCGCAATTCCAGGATCTGGCCAGCCGTACACAGGGCGGCTATGACATTGATGATATTGATGGTTTATACAGCCAGATGAGTACGGAGTATAAACGCCTGCCACGCTTGCACGACCGGTTGTGGGCGATTTTCTCGGATGTGAAGAATCGTCAGGATCTGGAACAGTATCGACAGGTTCTGATTCCTGCGTATGCTGAAGACAGCGATGGCAACAGCTATGACAAGCGGCAAAAGGTTCGTGAGGATTTTTATTCCGCCCTGACCGATTTTGGCCTGTGTCTGAAACTGGCTTTGTCTTCCCAGTCATTTTTTGAAGATGCCAGTATTACTGAAGACATGATTAAAACCTGGAAAGCGGATTTACGTTTCTTTACCAATCTGCGCAAGATTGCTCGACAGGATGCCCAGGAAACCGTGGATTACAGCAGCTATGAAGAGCAAATCCGGCGTCTGGTAGACAAGCAGGTCGTTGGCAATGAAGTGAAGGAATCGCAAGGCGTTTATATCGTCAATGAACTGGGTCAGGAGCAGCCCGACGAATGGTCCGAAGAAAAAACCCGAAACGAAACCGATCTGATTCGCACGCGCGCCAGGAAAACCATTGAACAGGACTTGGCCGGCGACCCCTACGCGCAAAAGGTGTTTTCCCAGCTGCTGAAAGAGGCCATTGCGGAGGCGGAGGCCCTGTTTGACCATCCGCTGAAACAATATGCTTTGTTCAAGGCCTTTGAAGAAAAGCTCGAAGCACGTCAGATCGAAGGTATTCCTGAGTCCCTGAACGGAAACCCCCATGCCAGGGCTTATTATGGTGTCATGCATCTGGCAATGGGCGATGATCGTTCGCAGGAACTGGCGGATGAAGCGCTAGCCATTGACAGGATTGTAGATCAGGCGGTTGCGGAACACTCGTTGAATCAACAGGGTCTTGAGGCCGCGATCCGTAAAGGCCTGCTACCGAGACTGTTCAAACTGGCTGGAATGGACAAGGCCAGGGAAATCATTGAATCGGTCATTCAGATCACCCGCGTGGGTATTAGTCGTGGAGAGTATCATTGATTGACCAGTGTCTGCGGTACGGGGATATTAATATTCCCTACCAGGTGTTGTTTGTGCCGGGCAGGCAACGCAAAGTCGCCATCCACGTTCACCCGAACGGGCGTGTGCAGGTGGACGCGCCGCCACAAACATCACTGGCCGACATCAAGCAGGCTGTCACTAAGCGCAGCCGATGGCTGTGTGATCATATCGAACGTATAAAAGAACAACGTAGCTGGGTATTGCCTAGGGAGTACGTGAGCGGCGAAAGCCACTTTTATCTGGGCAGGCGATACGTGCTCAAGGTTTGCAAAATCAAACGGCAACAGCCCAACGTAAAGTTAATCCGGGGATTATTGCAGGTTACAACAGACGATGTGGCGCGGGGGGCGGTCAAGCAGCTGTTATGGGACTGGTACAAAGACCATGCCCGCAAGCAACTCGACCGGCGTCTGGAGACTCTGTCACAGGAAACCAGCTGGGTTGAAGAAAAACCAGCCTGGAAATTACGTGCCATGAAGAAACAATGGGGAAGTTGTTCTCCGAAAGACGTTTTGTCGTTAAATCCACACCTCGTAAAGGCTCCCTCACAGTGTATCAACTATGTGTTGCTACACGAGTTGTGTCATTTGAAATTTCATAATCACAGCAGAAACTTCTACCGCCTGCTCAAAAAACAGATGCCGGAATGGGAGGCTGTAAAGGGGCGATTAGACGGTATGGCGGAATTGCTGTTGAATGGTTAGGCACAGGGAAATCGACTCCGTGATGAGCAAGTCAAGGTGGTTTGAGGGTGAGAGATGCAACTGATCCGATGCACAAAAAAGCTCCAGAAGGAGATGGGGCTAAAGCAACCGGACTTGTGCGATGAGGACCCATGCCTCTCATATCTCGGTCCCTGGCATGCCAACCTGGTCCACATTGACCGGCGCAAGTGTGTCCTGTTTGTCAATGACAAGACCCTGTTCAATTTCATCGCACCGGATGTTTCGAGGGAAACGATCAGGGATCTGGACAGATTGTTTATAAGTTACATGAGTTGTATCCTTACCGCCGAGGGCATTGCCGAGGCAGATCGGGCCAGGATACTTTCAGAGTATGAAGAGATCGGTTTTGCCAACACGAACAGCAAAAGCGTACTCGGTTCGATGAACGAGCTGGCATTTCATTACAAGTACAATATTTTGGAAGCAGGCGGTGTACATAGTCCTGCCGTACCCGGGATCATCCGCCAGCTCAATCGTATGCCGATGCGCGCAATCAAGGAGGTGTTCCCCATCGAGGCCTTGAGGGTGATGTTTCAAACTGCAAAAACGTAAACCGTAGGTTTACATTTCCGTAATCTCATAAACAATTCGTATCATAAATTTTTGTGCATTACCGGGATGAAACTTGGCGTTCATGAGGCTTACAGGGGGAGATTTCCCCAATAACCGCAAATAATGACAAGTAAGCCGTGCGGGGCTTCTGCGGGATTCAGCTATGAATCGTTCCGCATTGTCAGGCAAAATAGGCAACGGACGCTCCAGTATTCACTATTAAATACAATTAGTTAGCAACTAAAATACTAACTACGAACCAGGCGGTCAGGAGTTCGAATCTCTCCGGGCGCGCCAATATTTTTCAGTAATAACAAGTGGTTGTATCGGAAGATTGGCTGCTTGTTATTATCCCTCCTTCTCATTTGTGCCAGATTTGGTGCTAACTGAAGCTAGGTAGTCAGGTATGCGCAAGCACAGCATTTATCGTGCAATCAGCAGGTTATGATTTTCGCGCATGATTGATGCGACTGGCGACAATTCTGGTGAAAAACCAGGTTGTCTGCACATTACGGAAGTAACTTGATCTGTGCCAAATGGCTGGCCGTAGCCATTATCTTTATCTCAAATACCGAGGTTTTCAACAAAATAGGCCCAAAGCAACCCTTCAGTATTTCGTTAATTAAATCTGGGTAAACCACCGCCTCCGGCGGTGAGACACGAAAAGGCTCTGCCGTTGCGGCGTGCGGAGAGGAAAATGGCCTCCTTTGAACC
>DRJH01000018.1 GCA_011052285.1 Gammaproteobacteria bacterium | reverse complement strand
GCCGTGCAACTCATGCAGAGAGGTTTGGCGGATGATATCATTCAGCAGATTCACCAGGCCGGTGCCAAGCCGGAATGGATTGAAGTCGAGATTACCGAGACAGCCGCCATGCGGGACCCAGAAATCGCCATAGCCATCATGAATAAGTTGGTCGAGGTGGGGGTATCGGTCGCTATCGATGACTTTGGTACAGGTTATTCATCACTGGCTTATCTCAAACGCCTGCCGGCGGAATGGTTGAAGATCGACATCACCTTTATCCGTAATTTACCGGAAGATAGAGAAGATGCAGCGATTGTCCGCTCTACAATCGCCTTGGCGCATGCGATGGGTATGCAGACCATTGCAGAGGGTGTGGAAACGAGGGCTCAAGTGGAGTTCCTGAAAGCGGAGGGCTGCGATGCTGTGCAGGGCTATTTGTTCAGCAAGCCGCTACCCGTAACGGAGGCAACGGCCTATATCAAAAGCCATTCTTCGGATGACAAAGAAATATTCCACCAATCATAATATTGATATCACTTAGAATAAATTTGTCCTGCTGCTGACATCGTGCTCATTGTACTTAGGCGCTGCAGTGAACGGCTGTTTGCAGTTCTTCTATTGAGTCTGCTCGGTCGTTAGACATGGAATATACTTACGATCAATCGTCATAATGGGCCCTAACCACCACTCCTTCAGAAAGGCAATTGTTTCCAAAGAAAAGTCACCCCCTGTCTCTTGAGATTCTTTCTGAATTTTCCTTGTCTGGGTAATCATTTTGCGATGTACGGCTTTATGGTTTTCGATGTCCGCATAATGATGCAGTTGCATTAATTCTTCTTCATTTTCAAAATGTATTTCGGTATAACGCACAAGATCTTTAAATGTCTGGATTACCATAGCTCGGGCATCAACCGTTGCACGTACGCTAAACAAACAATTGATAAGATCGATAATCTGCTGGTGTTGCCGATCCAGAAGATCAATCCCAACGCTGTATTTCTCTTGCCAAATGATCATTTTTAATGCGTTCATTACAACCCTTTCCTTTTTTAACACTCCCTAATAAAAAACAAGCTCACAAGCTCACAAGCTCAGCGATATCTACAGCCAAGCTTCTGTACCTCGGTTATTTAATAGTACATCGACGGCACCATTGCCGCCAAGGTGTGCTGGTGGTGAGGTATAAGCCAGTACTGCGCTGCAGCATTGTAGCCAGCTGCGAGTTGCTATGCGCAATACGGCTTTACCTTCTGCAGACCCTATTCCTTTGCCGTGAATGATGCGGACCTGTCGCAGCCTGCGTTGCAGGCTGTCAGTAATGAATGCATGCAATATAATTTCTGCTTTGCTTCGGGTATAGCCATGTAAATCCAGTTCGGCCTGTACAGGCAGCTGGCCGCGACGCAGTTTTAGCAGCAACTGGCGCTGTAGTCCCGGGCGCCGAAATGAATCGAGGTCATCAATAACCTGCTCGGTCAAAATGAAAGGGCTTTTCACCGTGGGCTGAACGTGTCGTTGCGGGGATGTATGGTGCTCGGTCGGGCTGGCTGGTGCCCTGCGATTGGGTGCCTGCAGTAGCCTGACATCGCTGACTGCAGAACGAAACAGGTTATTGTCGTTATCTTCGGACAACGGAAATTAGCCGTGTTGCAGGGACAGTGCCTCAGGAGGCTGCCCGGGAACCTGCTATTCTCGCACAGCCTCCCAGATAGCGATCAGCATCCAGCGCTGCCATACAGCCACTACCCGCTGAAGTCACTGCCTGGCGATAAATCGAATCCATGACATCGCCGGCAGCAAATATACCGGGAATGCTGGTTGCCGTGTTATCACCTTGTTGTCCACCGTGGATGGTCAGGTAGCCGTTGTCCATGGCCAACTGGCCCTCGAAAATACCGGTATTGGGGGCATGGCCAATGGCGATGAAGACCCCGTCAACGCTTAGATCTTGCGTATGCCCCGATACGACGTGCTTCGCACGCAGTCCGGTTACTCCGCTGCGGTCACCAAGAACTTCATCGAGCACATGGTCCCAAAGCACAGTGACATTGCCATCATCTCCTGTTTTCGCCATCAGTTCATCGGTTAGAATAGCTTCAGCACGCAAGGCGTCCCGACGGTGAACAAGGGTGACATGGGAAGCGATGTTGGCCAGGTAGAGAGCTTCTTCCACTGCGGTATTGCCACCACCGATCACAGCAACCGGCTTATTGCGGTAGAAAAAACCGTCACAGGTGGCGCAGGCCGAAACGCCACGGCCCTTGAAGGCCTCTTCAGATGCCAGACCCAGGTATTTGGCTGAGGCTCCGGTGGCGATAATTAACGCATCACAGCTGTAGGTTTGACCGCTGTCACCAGTGAGGACAAACGGTCTGTCGCTGAGGATAACCTCGGTGACGGTATCAAAAATAACTTCGGTCTCAAAACGCTCGGCATGCTTGAGCATCCGGGACATCAATTCAGGCCCTTGTACGCCATTGGCATCACCCGGCCAGTTGTCAACATCAGTTGTTGTGGTCAGTTGACCGCCCTGTTCGAGCCCGGTAATCAAAACCGGGGCAAGGTTGGCGCGAGCGGCATAGATGGCCGCTGTGTAACCGGCGGGTCCTGAGCCCAGGATTAGTAAGCGGGCATGTTTGGGCATGAAAATAACCTTATAATAATATGGATTATAACGGTGGTTCGTGACTTCTGTTAATGAGCATTTTGCACTGAATCAGAGGGGGCTTTGGGGTACAATCAGCACCGGAATTGTAATAGATCTCGTGGTCGTTGGCAAAGTCTCTGGCTGTGCCTCGGTTACCTTCGTTAACGCAAAAGCAGAGCAAACTCAGTTGTTTCACGGAGGGTTCTTTGTTCTTGAGCGGGCTCCTGACAGTTTGTATGGGAGTGGATAGGAAAACCAGTTTTGAGTCGTAAAACATCGAAGCAAGGCGGTCGCACCGCAAACCTGAACCTCAGTCGTCTGGGGCGGGAAACAGTCATCCTGGTCACGATAGGCATCGCTGTCTATCTGTTGCTGGCATTACTGACCTACTCACGGCATGATCGAAGTTTTTCGACCACAGGACGCGACCTGACCAGCAGCAATTTCAGTGGGCCGATCGGAGCCTGGTTTGCCGACATTGCTTTTATGTTTGTTGGCTCTTTCGCCTATCTTTTTCCCGTGTTGGTGGTCACTGCGGGCCTGCTGATCTATCGCCGCAAGCCGAAACAGTGGTCTTACAGCGAGCGTCTGCGGGTTGCGGCCGGTTTTATTTTTATCTTTATTGCGGGTAGCGGGCTCGAGCATTTGCATTATGC
>DRJH01000017.1 GCA_011052285.1 Gammaproteobacteria bacterium | reverse complement strand
TGATATCTTGGATTTCTTTCTAAGCACGCGAGGAGTGCGACGTGGATTGGATGATGGTTCACGCTGGCTTAGTTTACTAAAATGGCTGGGCTTTTTATAAGCAGCCCCAAAGGGCGTGAATCTAATCCCAATTCTCCAAATAGCGAGAATTATTAGTGTAAACACCAAAGGTTTTATGAATACACTAATGTCGTTTCTAACTGATTTCATTAGTGGCCATAACATTGCACTTACAAATACAAGAAGTTTTGGGTGATTAAGCAAAGGAACCCTATCAAGTTGTCCCAACAAGTATCCAATAAGAACGAAGAACACAATGACACCCGTAATACCAAAATTCAGATAAGCTTCTCCAATTGTAGAGAACCCTACCCCTTGGCCCACTTTGAACTTATCCGGCGCAATTCGATAAGTAAGCCAATCCGACGGGTGTAATTCACGCATAACATCTGGATCCAGTATCGATCTGCTCTTTGCTTTTTTTCGCGCTGATTCCGATATGTCTCCACCAACATTAGGTATAGAGTGCGCAATCGCAAGAAGATACGTG
Organism: Gammaproteobacteria bacterium; assembly: GCA_011052285.1. Lineage (GTDB taxonomy): Bacteria > Pseudomonadota > Gammaproteobacteria > Arenicellales > DRJH01 > DRJH01. The sequence continues at coordinate 4,239 of DRJH01000017.1, read as the reverse complement.
CTCCCATATCTATAAGGATCCACATCGGGGACCAGGCGAAGTACGTGCGCGAAAACGCCAGCTGTTGCACCCATTTCGGTAAAACCTTCCTTTATCGTGGCGCCTTCAGAAGCTTTTAAGAAGGACTCCCGATCTATGGTCTCATAAGATCCAAGCGCACGAAGGTTTCCAATAACAGGAATAGCTACCAGGACAAAAATAATTCCAGTTATCGCGACGGATGTGGGAATCTGCTTGCCAATTTTAATCCATACAATAACACCTACCATCGTCGGAAATAGCACCATTGATCGATACCCGGATAGCAATACAACAAGAAATGCCAGGGCAGCGACAATTAACGCGCACTTATATTGAAAGCTACTGTTTGCGCCAATCATCATTAGTACGGCGGAGGATGGGAATATCATTAGGAAGACGACGAGGCCCCGCGTATCACCCACACCCTGAAATAACTCTGTACGTGAATAGCCTAGAAAATTGCCGACTGAATAAATCGCGAATGCCATCAAAAGCCCTGATGCCACAAGCAATCCAACACCATCCCAAAAGGCGGTTTTTAATCCATATTCAGCTAACTCCGGAACTATTTGTAGATTCTTACTTTTTCTTCCTACAAACTTTATCGACAGTGCGAAACCGATCCCAATCGCCCCTAAAGATAAAGCCGTATACCAGCCGGCTTGTTCAAACCACGATGCCATTGGACCCGATTCCCATAGAGGCACATCAACTATTCCAAAAGCGGCGGGCACGGTGATTCCCAAATGGAATACGCTTAGCGAAAAAACATAGGCGCTTGTAAACAAGTAGGGTGTACGAAACTGGCCGTAGGAACATGCAAAGTAGCATGCTAACCAGGTTAGGCTGGCAATTGATACACCTAGCGGCCACCCAGGATCTCCTGAGAGCGGGGTTAGCAACATAAACAGTGAAATAAGACAGATCAGGGCACTTAGCGGTAACAGAATGGCCTTCCAGGGACCGTCCTGCGTGGCCCTGGAATATAAAATATCTGCACGTCGCAACTGTCTTGAGATTAGAGTATCTTGCGTCATTATGTTTGCATCTCTTCTAACGGCTACCCGCAAACCCGGGCAGCGGAAATCAAGTTATTCACAGGCCTCAGTTCCACCGGAGACGCGATAGCATTACCTTTGCCGCCAAGTTAACCGCTAGTACCGTTGTTATGATTCGTAGCACTAGATTAAGGCTTTAGAAACATTTAAGCGGAGACCGGATTAATTCGCTTCTATTACAAATAACCGGAAATCCCTCCCTTGAACAAGAGCCTGAAAGCGTCCCCCGTTCTGAGCTATTTTTTCTCCCCCAGGAGTACTAACCTGAACTTCTTTCCCGCGACCATTCAATCCCAGAAGCCCTGTATCAATTAGTACCTCCGCTCTACGCGGGTCTCGTGAAAGATTCGTTACAATGGCGAGCACAGCGGTTCGGCCTTGATTCCTATACGTGCTAATCTTCACGTCGCTCGTATTACTGGTTACACTTACAGCCTTGTTCCAGTAGCCGACAAATTCTGCGTCCGCAACACCGAATTTGTCGAGCATAGCAAGCAGCCTGTTTCTTTCGGCCTGATGTGCTCCCTGCGCCCAGTCAGGAACATCATGCAGCAGGGCCATAGCCTGCATATTCCTATATGCCCGTCTCTGGCGTTCGGAATTAGGCCAGGAAGGATCATTCTTTTTATTAAACCCCTCTACTGCCAACCAGATAATTGGAATCCCATATTGGTGCGGTGCGAAACGCGTACGGAATTCATTTATCGATACCGCCCCGATGTAGTCTCCTTTCTTTAATCGGCTCCTATACTGCTCCCCATCCACCAGCGCAGTCGCAAATGTATATGCTGGTATCACCTCTCTGTTTGAATTATGAACGAAGAGGTAACCTGCTAGCCCCTTTCGATAGAACACCTCTCGTAGTTCTTTTAAGAAATTGCGAATACCCAGTATATCCAGCGACCCATGTACTCTACCTTCAAAATCCTTCCATGCGCCGTTATTCGGATTTTTCGAATCCATCGGTGGACCGTGGTCGAAATAAAATCCACTCACTCCTAAGTTGTCAATCTCCTCAGACAGCCGTCCCAACAAATGATCTGAGTACAATTTTGCGCGATGTGTTAGTACCAGCTTGTCAAATTCGTCTGAATATGGATTAAGTCCATCACGAAATATTTTTGGTGGAACAAGCTCCCACTCGCGCCGATGGACAGCTAACACCGGGTCTAAGGTTGAAAGCACATGAAGTGATGTGTAAGGCATCCACTCTACTCCATAAAGTTCTCGATCTCTCTTCACCCTGCGCCTGTTCGCCTCCAATCCTGGATATGCATTAATATCGGTTTTCGGTAATTTTTCCCTGGTTCCGGCTGGATAGCTTGTATAGGGAAAAGCGTCATAGGCAAATGCCTCGGCCCACCAAAGTTTAAATTTTTCGTTTCTCTGTTTATTTCTCTTGGAAACTGGCCCTATAGCTACCCGCTCCCCCCTACCTACATTGCCAAGTTCGCGCACTGGAGTCGCCAGGAAATTAAAGTTTATCCGCAGTTCTGATTTCAACTGCCATCTACTACCGATTAACCGATTTCGTAATGTTATCTTGCCATTGTTCCGACGAATCTCCGTTACGGTATCACCGTTCCAAATCCACCCCTCTGCGTTATCCGCAAACCACCAAAACGATCGCTCGCCATCTGCAAACCCTAGAGCATTTACGAATGGTCCAGCGTATGGGAGTGACAACAAATCATCGCGGTCTTTCTGCCTACGAATTCCATCTGCTCGAAATCCCAGGACTTGCATTGACGGAGAATCTTTAATATCGACAACAAAATCCAATCCATCAAGTGTTACGGGGCTATCAGGGATAATGGTTAATGTAACGAATGCTACCCCATCGTATTCCACGCGACTTTCCACAATAACCTGCAGTTCTTTGACAGGCTTACCCGTCGCACGCATAACTATACGATCAGGTCTTTTCTCGACAACCTCCAATTCATCGGGTTGAAATACGATTTCGCGACCGTCTATGGTCGCGACTAACCGCATATTCTTTGCCAACCACTCGCCGCGGCTTTTTATCTGGTTGGGAAAATACCCGGATTTCCATGCGTAACTTCGTTCATACAAAGTAGCGACAGTGCCCTGCATTTCTATTGGTGTAAACCCGGGCAATACAATCGCCTGATCTTCATTCACAGGTTGACTGGAATGCGATACTTGATCGAAACTTGCGGCAAATCCCAAACTAATTAAGGCAAGAAGCAATACGGGTATGATTGCAACACGGCCAAGTGTAGCTATTGTTAATAAGATCATCTAGGTGCTTGATCGGTATTCATCTTTTTAAGAAAATCCAAAAAAAACATTTTAACATATTACCTTGATCCAAGGAACCTCGCTTCGTTGGATTGGCGTGTTGGCAGAAAGCCATACCAACAAATTCTGCGCCCGGAAAATATTCAAAATCCAGGAATGAGCAAGCACGACGGAAGCTGAACTCAAGCCGGAAAACTGGTATGTATATGGTGGGGTGTTCGTTGCATAATCTATGCGCTTATTAGTAAGCCCAATTCATCCTATCTATTCTCCAAGGGAACCAGCAGCATCCAGGTATCCCTCCCTGAGAAGATACAAATATATATCCTGCGCCGCTTCCATGGGCGTCAGCCCCTCGGTATCCACCCGCAATTCGGGTTGTTCGGGGATCTCGTAAGGATCACTGATGCCGGTAAATTCCGGGATTTCGCCACGGCGCGCCTTGGCGTACAGACCTTTACGATCACGGGCTTCGCAGGCATCCAGCGACGTCGCGACGTGGATTTCAATAAAATCCCCGTGCGGTTCGATCATCTCCCGCACCGAACGGCGCATTTGCGTATAGGGCGCGATCGGTGCACAGATAGCGACACCACGGTTTTTGGTAATCTCGCTGGCCACGAAACCGATACGGTTGACGTTCAGAAAGCGGTGCTCCCTGGAAAATCCCAGTTCGCTGGACAGGTTCAGACGTACAACATCACCGTCCAGCAGCGTGACCGGGCGGCCGCCGGCTTCCAGCAACTTGGCATAGATGATTTTCGCCAGCGTGGATTTTCCCGAGCCGGAAAGACCCGTAAAGAACAGTGTTAAACCCCGCCTGCTGCGCGGTGGATAGGCTTTGCGCAGTTCACGCACGACTTCGGGAAAGCTGAACCAGGCGGGGATTTCTTCG
>DRJH01000016.1 GCA_011052285.1 Gammaproteobacteria bacterium | reverse complement strand
TGCCTATATGATCAATGGCAGCTTGTGACAAATTAAGCGCAATAAAGTGATCCAGCTTATCTGTCCTTCTGATTAAGGGACAGAAAGCGCGCGTACCGGGCAAGTTATTGCGGACACGATGGCGGCGAGAAAGATGAGATGGCCCTGAGTATTGAAGGGCGTCATTGATAAGCGGAACAAAGTTACCTTGCGCTGCATCCTCGACATCAAGTGTTTTGTTGCAAAGCCATTCGTACAGAAACCAGATTCTTCGGCTATAAGCACCTGTTGGTTCCGAGCGAACGATATCGACAATCATTTCCGGCTCTATTCGCTCAAACAAGGCTTTGAGCAAACCCAGCTCAATACCTTCATACTTCAGAGCAAATGTCAGGTGTCCAATCAGGCTATCGTCAGGCCTGTGTCTTGGCGTAAAAATGCGCCATCGTCCTTTGTCGTATTTCCTATGCTTGGTTCCAATGGCACACAGGAAATCAGGCGCAGGCACGGACAGGCCATGACCCTCAATCAGTGCAGAATAACCTGCAAGCGTTGCTCCCTCTTCCAATGCCGGGAAGGCGTGAAAAGCGGTTGCGGATCGTGAATTTTGGTTATACTCCGACATTTCCATGAATTTCGATTAATTTGTGTTCAGAGCATCATTTCATGAAAAACGATTATTGTCCATGAAATTTGTTTATAAACAGACCATTTCATGAAAATTGATTTACAAGCAGAGGAGGAATTGAGGTTGGCAGGCGTTTAAAAATTATCATCCTGGTATGCGCAATCTCCACCTTTTACACGGCATTCAGGGGGAGGCTGCACTAAATCAAATAGCTCCCCGATACCGCATTCCAGGACCTTCATGATCTGCTGGAGGGTCTTGAGGGTGGTGTTTTGCCCGGCATTTTCGATCCTGGCCAGGGTAGATTGAGAAATCCCGAGCTTTCTGGCAAAAGCGCGCTGGAAGGCCTCGCCCCGTCTACGTCTGATATTCCGGGCAAGTCTGCCTGCTATAGCCATAAATTTTTCCGATTCACATGTGACTCATATGGAAGCCCCACTCTGATTTCATCAGAGATCGGGTAACTCGCTCTGTGTTATGCCACGCCCGGATGCTTTCTTCGACAGTTAAAAAAGAGATGGTTGCCATTCCACCTCTCTCTTGACCGCTTGGTTACATGATCTTGCTGCAACCTTACTTGCACCAGCAGCCGCTGTTATCATAATCTCGGCGTTGCTTCAATGATCCAGGAGCCTATACCAGTAGATTTCTATAGCCATTATTTCCTATATAATCCAAAGATATACATCATAACAAACGTCTCTGGCCGGCTTTGTCGTTTGAAGGTCTAGAATGCTTTGACAGACAGGGTTTGTTGTCGCACAATTGCGCCCCTGTAACAGCGCTGGCAGGCATCCGGAGGTGCTATGAAAATTCTGGTAGGAATCAAGCGAGTGGTGGATCCCAATGTGGCGATTCACGTCAAATCAGACGGCAGTGGCGTCGAGACGACCAATATCAAGATGACCATGAACCCGTTCTGTGAAATTGCCGTGGAAGAAGCGCTGCGGATCCGGGAAGCGGGTAATGCCAAAGAGATTATTGTCGTTTCTGCCGGCCCCAAAAACAGTCAGGAAACCTTGCGTTCGGCACTAGCCATGGGCGCGGACCGGGCCATTCATATCCCGGTCGAAGAAACCCGGCTTGAGCCACTCGCTGTCGCCAAGTTACTGCAAGCCGTTACCACCAGGGAACAGCCGGATCTGGTCCTGCTGGGCAAACAAACTATTGATGATGACTATAACCAGACTGGCCAGATGCTGGCCTCTCTGCTTGGCTGGTCGCTCGGCACATTTGCCTCCAAGATCAAGGTGGGTGATGAAATGCTTACGGTCACCCGCGAAATTGATGGCGGCATGGAAACCTTGCGCCTTACACGCCCGGTAGTCGTAACCAGTGATCTGCGCCTCAACGAACCCCGCTACGTCACCCTGCCCAATATCATGAAGGCCAAGCGCAAAACGATTGAATCACTCAGTGCTGAAGAGTTGGGCGTGGACATAGCACCACGTCTGGAAATTCTTGCGGTCGAGCCACCTGCAGGACGCAAGGCCGGTGTGATCGTAGGCAGTGTTGCCGAACTGGTGGATAAACTCAAAAATGAAGCGAAGGTGATCTGATGGCGATTCTGGTTATAGCTGAACATAACAATCAGGCGCTGGGGGCTGCCAGTCGCAATGTCATTACCGCAGCACTGGAGCTGGATTCTGCAATCGATGTACTGATCGCGGGAGCGGACTGTAATGCGGTAGCACAGGAGGCTGCACACATCGCCGGTCTGCGGTCCGTACTCCTTGCCGACAGCCCCGAATACGGCCATGGATTGGTCGAAAATCTGGCCCCATTGATCTCCGGAGAGTCCCCTGAATACAACCATATATTGGCTGCTGCTACCAATTCAGGCAAAAATATTCTACCGGCAGTAGCTGCCCTGCTGGATGTACAACCGGTTACCGACGTGGTCAGCATTGTTGATACACAAACCTTTATCCGACCTATCTATGCCGGTAACGCCATGGTGACAGTACGCAGTGCGGATACTCATATATTGCTCACTGTGCGTACCGCTGCCTTTGAAGCCGCCCCTGACGGCGAAGCCTCCTGCCCGATTACCACCCTGGAGACTTCCGGTGACAAGGGGTTATCGGAGTTTGTCGGTCATGAGATCGCCCGTTCAGAGCGCCCGGAGCTGACCGCAGCGCGCATCGTTATTTCCGGTGGTCGCGGCATGCAAAGTGCGGAAAAATTTCATATTCTCGACCCGGTTGCGGATAAGTTGAATGCCGCCATCGGGGCCTCCAGGGCTGCAGTGGATGCCGGCTTTGTGCCCAATAACATGCAGGTCGGACAAACCGGCAAGGTGGTTGCTCCGGACCTGTATATCGCTGTAGGTATCTCGGGGGCAATCCAGCACCTGGCCGGAATGAAAGACTCCAAAGTCATCGTTGCCATTAACAAGGATGAAGAGGCACCGATTTTTCAAGTGGCTGATTACGGCCTGGTTGCAGACCTGTTCGACGCCATCCCGGAACTTGATCGGCTGCTGGAATAAGCAGCTGCCGCCATGCGCTTCG
>DRJH01000015.1 GCA_011052285.1 Gammaproteobacteria bacterium | reverse complement strand
GTGGGTTCGAATCGGCTGCTGTGGAAAAAGTCGGTTGAGTTGGCTCGAGAGGGGACGGATCTCGCCATTCCGGTATCCAGTGATTGGGGCACCGGGGTCTATGTTACCGTTTTTGCTTATCGGGGTAGTGAGGGCCAGCCATCCCACATGCCCGCGCGGGCCATCGGAGTGCAATGGCTCGCCATAGAACCGAACAGCCATCGTTTGCAACTGACGCTGGGCGCCGACAAGCAGGTCAGGCCAGGTCAAACGCTACAGATTCCACTCAAGGTAGCGGGGTTTGTGGCGGGAGAGCAGGTCTATGTTACCGTGGCAGCAGTGGATGTAGGCATTCTCAACCTCACCGCGTTCAAAGCACCACAACCGGAAAACTGGTACTTTGGACAGCGTCGTCTGGATCTTGTGATCCAGGATCTGTACGGTAAGCTGATCGATGGTTTTACCGGCACCGCGGGACGAATCCGCTCGGGTGGTGATATCGCCGGTGCCCGGTTGCCGCGTTCTGCCCCCAAACAAAAACCGTTGGCCTTATTTTCCGGGGTCGTCAAAGTGGCGGCGGACGGTCAGGCACAAGTACAATTTGATCTCCCACAGTTTGCCGGCAGTTTGCGCATAATGGCCGTCGCCTGGTCGCAACAGGCAGTAGGTCAGGCAGTGCAGGATATTGTGGTTCGTGATCCGGTCGTTGTGCTTGCCAGCCTGCCAAAATTTATGGCTCCGGGTGATCGGAGTCGTCTGCAGTTGGTCATAGATAATACGGAAGGGGTAGCGGGCGACTATCGCTTGCAAATAACGGGTTCACCGTTTGTGGCCCCCGGCCAGGCCGGTCAAGATCGGATGATCAGGTTAAATCGCGGTCAAAAGCGTGTTTTGTCAGTACCAATCCAGGCAATGAAGCCTGGAATGGGACAGTTGCTAGTCAGGCTGACCCAGCCATCCGGTGAAGTGTTACGCCAGCGCCTGCCTTTGCCGGTACGTGCAGTGCAGCTACCGGTCAGTGAACGCAGTATTGTGCAAATAACGGCGCAGGGTGGCATTCTTGACATTGGCCAACAGGCCATAGCCGGGTTGCTAGCTGATTCGGCAATTGTTTCAGTGCTTGTTAAACGCAATGCGAGTCTGGATGTGGTCTCATTACTACAGGCACTGGATCGTTATCCTTACGGATGTGCGGAACAAACCACTTCTCGGGCATTGCCCTTGCTGTACTGGTCCGAGCTGGCCACCGTCGCCGGGCTGGGTGATAGTAAGGCCGTCCACAAACGAGTACAAACAGCAATCAATCGGCTGGGCGGTTTTCAGTCGGCTGCCGGAAGTTTTGGTATGTGGGGGCCCGGTTCGGATAATTTATGGTTGGATACCTACGTCACCGAGTTTTTGAGTCGAGCTCGTGAATCGGGTTTTACGGTGCCGGATGAAGTGCTAAAACTGGCATTACAGAATCTGCAGAACAGTATTTCCTACGACGATGAATTGACGCGTCGGGGCAATGATATCGCCTACGCACTGTATGTATTGGCACGTAACCGGCGTGCTTCAGTCGGAGATATTCGTTATATCGTTGAAGCAAGGTTCGATGATGTGGTGTCCCCTCTGGCCAAGGCGCAGTTGGCCGCCAGTCTGAGTTTCTATGGGGATACCAAGCGCAGTCAATGGGCCTTTAGCAAAGCCTATAGGGCATTGCAAAAATCTACAGCGAAAACGTTTGTTCGCGACGATTACGGCTCGACGCTGCGCGATCAGGCTGCCGTGCTGGCCCTGGCAGCTGCGGCACGTCCGGTTCCGGCATTTGTGCCGGCGTTGATACGACAGGTCACACAGAGCCGCTTTGAGAAGCGCATAACCTCAACCCAGGAAAATGCCTGGTTGAGCTTGGCGGCGCGCGCTTTGCAGGTTGGCGACAGCACAATCACATTGCGGGTTAACGGTACCACGCACCGTGGCGATTACCGGGCACAACTCAATGCTGCGACCTTGGCGGATGGACTGAAACTGACCAATACATCGGCCTTTCCCATTGAGGCGGTGGTCACGACTACGGGGATTTCAGCCACACCCTTGCAGGCAGGTGGGCAGGGTTTTGCTATTGCGCGAGATTACTATGATCTGCAAGGCCATCGGGTTGAGCTTTCCAGTGTGGTACAAAATACGCGTTTGATCGTGGTTCTGAAGATCAAAGCCAAGCGACGTTTGCAATCACGGATAGCCGTTCGCGACCTGTTGCCGGCGGGTTTGGAGATTGTCAGTCCGCACCTGTTTACCAGCGCAGACCTGAAACAATTTTCTTGGCTCAAGACGACACCCGCTACGCACAGCGAATTTCGGGATGATCGTTTTGTTGCCACAGTGCGTCGGCAATCCCGGGATGAATCCGCCATTACCCTGGCGTATATGGTCAGAGCGGTGTCCCCGGGGGCCTTTGTACACCCGGCAGCGGTGGTCGAAGACATGTATCGACCTTATCTTGCGGCCCATACGGCTCAGGGAAAAATAACGGTGGTTGCCGCCACGCAATGAGTCATCTGCTAGGAAATAAACCGGCAGAAGATAACCTGGTGACAAAATGCCGGCTGGTCCCTCGTTGGATGAAGTGGTCTGTGCTGGTTGTGGTCGTATCAGTGCTGCTGCTGAGCGTATTCAAGGTGCTGGATACCCGATATCCGCTGGTACTGGATAAACTGCAGCAACGCTCGGTGTTGGTCAATGACCGCAACGGGCGGTTATTGCGGGCCTTTGCCACCCCGGACGGTCATTGGCGCTTGCCGGTACGCATTGAGGGCGTTGACCCACGGTTTATCACCATGTTGCTGGCTTATGAAGATCAGCGGTTTTATCAGCATTTCGGGGTCGATTTGCTGGCGTTGCTGCGTGCAACCGGACAATTACTCAGTGCTGGGCACATCATCTCGGGCGCATCAACCCTGACCATGCAGTTGGCCCGATTGTTGCGGGAGCCGCAGCGGCGCTCGCTGACAGCAAAGTTGGTACAAATATTCCGTGCCATCCAGCTTGAGCAATACTTCAGTAAGGCACAAATTCTTCAAGCCTATTTGCTTCTAGCCCCTTACGGAGGCAATCTTGAGGGCATACGGGCAGCATCGCTGGCTTATTTTGGCAAAGAGCCCAGGCATTTGACGGTAGCAGAAGCCGCGTTATTGGTGGCCTTGCCCCAGTCGCCGGAAAAACGCCGGCCTGATCGCCACCAGGGCAGGGCGCTAGCGGCCCGCAATCGGGTTCTGACCCGGATGGTGGCGCAAAAAGTGCTCGCTGAAGAGGATGCGTTGTTTGCCCGTCACTCCCGGGTGCCCACAATGCGCCAGGCATTGCCGGCTTTGGCAGCCCATGTGGCGGAGGCTGTACATCGGCGGGATGCAACACGAGTGGTGCACACACTCACCATTGATCGGCAGGTACAGCAGCAATGTGAGCAGATTGCCCGAGAACAGGTAACGGGTTTTGCCAAAGGGGTGTCGTTGGCGATGTTGGTGGTGGACTATCGTAGCGGGGAGATTGTCGCAGATGTGGGTTCGCCCAATTTTTTCAATCAGCTCCGGTTTGGTGAGATTGATATGACCCGGGCTCGACGATCACCCGGTTCAACCCTCAAGCCGTTGATCTATGGGATGGCCTTTGAACAGGGTGTGGTTCATCCTGCTTCTTTGATTGATGATATGCCGAGCAGTTTTTCCGGCTACAGGCCACGCAATTTTGATCTGGCGTATCAGGGTACGGTAACGGTGTCCGATGCACTGCAACGCTCACTCAATGTACCGGCCATCAAGTTACTGAATGCTGTGGGTCCGCAGAGTCTACTCAATCGCTTGCAGCGTGTCGGTATTATGCCGCTGTTGCCTGCAGGCAAGTCGGTCGGCCTGGCTATTGGCTTAGGTGGTTTGGGATTGTCATTGCGGGATTTGTCACAGTTGTATACCGCCATCGCCCGTGGTGGGGAAGCGATTGCTTTGCGAGAAAGGCTGGAGCAACTGGAAAGCTACAATCCACAACGCCTGCTGCTGCCGGTAGCGAACTGGTATGTACAAGATATTCTAACGGGTGTCCCTAGGCCGGCAGCCGAGGCTCAGACGGGTAGTATCGCCTGGAAGACCGGAACTTCCTATGGCTTCCGAGATGCCTGGGCGATCGGATTTGATGGTCGTTATGTGGTCGCGGTTTGGGTGGGAAGGCCAGATGGTGCTCCGGTTCCGGAAATTACCGGTTTGGGAGCTGCTGCACCGGTTCTGTTTGCGGCTTTTCAACGCATCGGCTCTGAGCCGTTGCTGCTTCGGACTCCGTCGGGCCTGCAGAAATTGACCACGAAAGAATTGCCCGCAACCCTGGTACATTTTGTGCCACGCGGGCAACTATTGCGAACCAACCACACCACGCCACCTCCGGTTATTGTTTTCCCTCCCACCGGGGCCCGTATCGACCTCGGCTGGCGTCATGGCAAACCGGATATCCCATTGTTTCTGAAGCTGCAGGGTGGCAAGCCGCCTTTTCGTTGGCTGGCCAATGGTCAGCCGTTCGCTGCGTTGAGTCGTCGCCGACAAATCACCTGGTTGCCAGATTCGATTGGATTTAGCAGCCTGACTGTGCTGGATGCAGTCGGGCATTCGGCACGGATTCGGGTGTTTTTGGAGTAGGTAGCGAGGTTATCCTATTCTCGGACAGCCTCCTGATGAAGAATTTGGCATCCCAGAATACGGT
>DRJH01000014.1 GCA_011052285.1 Gammaproteobacteria bacterium | reverse complement strand
CCCTCCCAATCACCCTCTATGACTGGATAAGTACTCCATGACGACCTACTCACAGACAAAACCCAGGTTCCAGTGGCGCGACCCCTTGCTGTTGGATGGTCAGCTCAACGAAGAAGAGCGGATGGTACGTGACAGTGCCTATAAATACTGTCAGGAACAATTGCAGCCGAGAATTCTGGAGGCGAATCGTAATGAGCATTTTGACCGTACCATTATGCAGGAAATGGGCCAGTTGGGACTGCTCGGTTCCACCATTGAGGGCTATGGGTGTGCCGGGCTGAACTATGTCAGCTATGGCTTGATCGCCCGGGAAGTGGAGCGGGTGGATTCCAGTTACCGTTCGGCCATGAGTGTGCAATCGAGCCTGGTGATGCATCCCATCCATGCCTATGGCACAGATGAACAACGACAAGCGTATCTACCGGCACTGGCCCGGGGAGAAGCCGTGGGTTGTTTTGGCCTGACCGAGCCGGACCATGGATCGGATCCTGGCAGCATGGTGACCCGTGCCCACGCAGTCGATGGAGGTTTTCGCCTTAATGGGGCCAAAATGTGGATTACCAATGCACCCATAGCCGATATTTTCATCATTTGGGCCAAGGATGATGACGGTATCATTCGTGGCTTTATCCTCGAGCGCGACATGGCTGGTTTGACGACCCACAAAATTGAGGGTAAGTTCGCCCTGCGGGCCTCGATTACCGGGGAGATCGCCATGGATAACGTCTTCGTCCCACAAGCCAAGCTGTTGCCCCATGTCCAGGGCCTCAAGGGACCATTTGGCTGTCTGAATCGGGCTCGCTACGGCATATCCTGGGGAGTCCTCGGTGCTGCTGAAGACTGCTGGCATCGGTCTTTGGACTATACCCTGGGGCGCAAACAGTTTGGTCGCCCGCTGGCAGCCAATCAACTGATCCAGAAAAAATTAGCCGATATGCAAACGGAAATCACCCTTGGATTGCAGGGTTGCCTGCAAGTCGGCAGGTTGCTGGATCAGGGCCAGGCCGCACCCGAGGCCATCTCCTTGATGAAGCGCAATAACGCCGGCAAGGCCCTGGATATCGCCCGCGTGGCCCGGGATATGCACGGTGGTAACGGGGTATCGGATGAATACCACGTAATCCGTCCTGCCATGAACTTAGAGGCGGTCAACACCTACGAAGGCACCCACGACATCCATGCGCTGATATTGGGTCGGGCTCAGACCGGGATCCAGGCCTTTTTCTGACCGGTGTTTTGCTGATTGCCCGGTAACGTCAAGCCAGCAGCGGTCAAACGCTATGCACCACGTTGGATTAGGGCGCTGAGAAAGTTTGGCTATAGGCCTGAACCAGCCTGCCAGTTTACAAACTTGCACACCGGCAAAGCAAAGCAGTATTTTCAGGCTGAGGGGGCTACACCCTCGATTGGGTTTAGTTCATGTTAACCGAGACAACGTTAGGAGACAAAGCTTAGGGCATTTTGGTTCATGGCTTGCGCCAGATAATATTCGAGCAAAGTAAATGGTGCAGCAGAACCCTGGGAAGTCTGACCCGGTGCTGCATTTTGATCGAATGCTATGGACTCGGGTGGGGCACTTTTATCCACTGTCAGGCTGCGCAGACTCAGGCCATTATTGTCCAAAGATTGTTGTATTTGGGATTTCAGCCCGGACAACCAGCTTGCCAGTTGTGGATTTTCAGTTTGTAATTTGAGATCAACTGCACCGGTTGAGTTAATTTTAAGATCAATTCCTATCGGGCCGTATTGTGGGTTTTCCACCGTTAAGGCTACGTCGGTCACCCCTTGTTTGGCGAGTTGATCAATTCGGGTGGCAAATTTGTCGGCAATTTTTTGTGGTTGTGATGCCACATCGGACTGCAGGGCGGCGAGTAAGGGTGAAGTTGAAGTGGTGGTTGCTGTCGTAGCGGCCGATTGCTCAGAAGTTGCAGCTGTCGCTTGGCCGTTGACTGCATCAGGGTTCAGGGCGCGTAGAATATCACCAATCGTTGCACTTCCGTTGCTCGAAGTAAGACCTCTGAGCATCCCGCTTTGTAACGACAAATATGAAGTGCTCATGGAGGATATGGGCATCACAGGTGGCAACATCATGCCGTACGCTGGCGGCGAATAGCCGCCTGCCATCGGCGATAACATGGGAGAACCAAAACCCGTGCCATTTGTTGGATAGCCCTGCATTTGTTGACGATATAATGCTAGAAAAGCCCCATTCTGACCAAAACCTTGAGGTATATTTCGTGAATTTGGCAGAGTGCTCGAGTTATTGCCAAACAGTAAGGGAGCAAGGTAATTCATTAAGGCCTCCTGCAGCAGCGGGTGTAGACAGAATACATGGTACATTAGAGTGCATAGCGCTGAATGCATGATCTATGCCAAAGACGGTTTCTCTGCAGTAGGTTCTCTATTCTTGGATAGCCTCCTAAGAATTTTCCATGGCCGACAACAAGGATTATGTGGTCTTGATGGGAATGCCCGCGATCTTATTTTGCCAATAGTCAGGGCCGCTTTTATGGATCGAGTTGCCTTGGTGATCTACCGCTACCGTAACCGGCATATTCTCCACCGTAAAGGCATAGATCGCTTCCATGCCCAGATCCTTGAATGCCACCACCCGGGCCGCTTTGATGGCTCGTGAAACCAGATAGGCGGCACCACCAGTGGCAATGAGATAAACCGCTTGGTGGCGTTTGATGGCATCGATTGCGACCTGGCCACGTTCAGCCTTACCGATCATGCCGAGTAGACCCGTTCTGGAGAGCATGGTTTCAGTGAATTTGTCCATGCGCGATGAGGTGGTCGGTCCGGCCGGGCCGACCACTTCATCACCGACCGGGTCGACTGGGCCAACGTAGTAGATGAAACGATTATGAAAATCGACGCCATCGGGCAGTGGCAGGCCCTGCTTTAGTAGTTCGACCAGCCGTTTGTGTGCAGCATCCCGCCCGGTCAGAAAGGTGCCACTGAGCAGCAGCATCTCACCGGGCTTCCAGTCCAGTACATCAGTTTTGGTCAAAGAATCCAGGTGGACATGCCGGGTTTCTGCGGCGGCAGACCAGGTAACGTCTGGCCAGTCGGAGGGGCTTGGCGGCACCAAGTCCACAGGACCGGATCCATCGAGTTCAAAATGGATATGACGGGTCGCCGCACAATTGGGAATCAGGGCTACCGGCAAAGATGCCGCATGGGTCGGAAAATGCTGAATTTTGACATCCAGCGCAGTTGTTATTCCACCCAGACCCTGAGCACCGATACCGAGTTCGTTGACCCGTCGATAGATCTCCAGGCGCAGTTCATCGGTGACTGATTTCTGCTCCCTGGCGGCGACCTCCTGAATGTCAATTGGGTCCAGCAGTGACTCTTTGGCCAGAAGCATGGCTTTTTCGGCCGTGCCACCGATGCCGACACCGAGTATCCCGGGGGGACACCAACCGGCCCCCATTGTTTTAACCGTTTCTACAACCCAGTCTGCGACACTGTCACTGGGATTGAGGATGGCAAAATGGGATTTGTTTTCTGAGCCACCACCTTTCGCAGCCAGCGTAATCGACAGCTTGTTACCCGGGACCAAGGTGGTATGAATGACTGCCGGGGTGTTGTCACGGCTGTTAATGCGTTGACCAAATGGGGGTGAAACGACCGAGGCACGCAGCGGGTTGTCCGGATTGGTATAGGCTTTGTGGACGCCGGAATTGACCATGCTGGTGATGTCAGCGCCGTCTTCAAAACGAACGTTCATGCCAATTCGAAGAAATACCACCACAATCCCGGTATCCTGGCACAGCGGGCGATGACCCTCGGCGGCCATTCGGGAATTGGTCAGAATCTGGGCAATGGCATCACGGGCTGCAGGAGATTGTTCCCGCTCATAGGCTCTGGCCATGGCAGCAATAAAATCACTGGAGTGGTAACAGGCAATATACTGGAGTGCGGATTCGATACTGTCGATAAAGTCCTGAGAACGAATCAGAGGCATGCTGTGCTCCTTGTGTGCTCATTGAGGGGTATTGTACCGATTGACCATGGCAGAAGGGACTGTATTCTGGCACAATCAGGGTGTAGGCCTGACTGCGATCCTAGAATACACCCGGTACGTTAAATGTCAATTGTTGCACCGATTGAGATCGATTTTGGCTGATTTTTTCAACTCAGCTGAACCAATAAAATATTCATTTCGTTGCACTATGACAAATCTGAGAACGTTGTGCTGGGCAATATACAAATAGTACAGTCTCATGGGAGACTGTTCCTGGTCGTACAATTTGTACTCGCTGTTTTTTTGTTGTCACTGCTACCACAACAAAAGAGCATTGCCGGACCTCAAGCCTTGAATTGCAGCAGGACATTTCCTTGTACTACCGAGGTGCGCCGGCGCGCTCTATTCTGGGTGCAGGTTTTTTCACGTTGGAATAACCAGCAGGTGGTTCTGCACGATGCGGCACAACCGCAGCGAGTGTATGCGGTTATGAACAGCAAATTGGGCTGTGGCCGCAGGAGAGCACCACGGCGGGTTGAAAAAAAACGTAAAAAAATACGCCAGCGGTTGTTGCTCCTGGCGGCAAAACCCAAATCCGGCACATTTGCACGAAGCCGCGAGGGACGGCGTCTGCTGAAACTTTTTGTAACGCCATCGCGCAAGCAGCTACGTGCTGCCGCTGGACGTATCCGTTGTCAACAGGGTAACAAGGATCGTTTTCGCAAAGCGTTGCAGCGCTTTGGACGCTACCAGCGTATGGTCGAAAGGGTTATGCGTGATGCGGGACTGCCCGCGGATCTGAAATATCTGCCCTTTGTTGAATCGGCCTATAATCCGTCTGCCTATTCCAGTGTTGGCGCGGCCGGTCTGTGGCAAATCATGCCCCGCACCGCCAGGAGTCTGGGATTGCAAACCGGTGTTGCTGTCGATGAGCGCCTGGACCCGGAACAGGCAACGATGGCCGCGGCCCGATTTTTTCGTAACAGCAAAGACAGCTTGCTAGCGGATGCACGACGATATCGCCCCCGGATCAAGGCGGCTGAGCTGATGCCTTTTATCGTGACTTCCTATAATTATGGGGTCAATGGCATGCGCCGGGCGGTTAAAAAAATCGGCCCGGATTTTGGCAAGGTACTGGCGACTTATCGTTCCCCACATTTCCAGACAGCAGTAAAGAATTTTTACGCAAGTTTTCTGGCAGCTCGTCAAATTGCCAGCCATTATCAGCGCTACTTTCCTGGTGTCGTCACCATCAAGCCACAACGCTATACAACCGTCAGTTTGCGGCGAGCGGCCTCAGCAAAAAGATTGGCTAAGGTGTTTTCAGTACCCGTGGCCACCCTGCGAAAGCTTAACCCAGCTTTGACGCCTACGGTGTGGAAGAACTGGCAATTAGTGCCCGTAGGTTACCGCTTGAATTTACCATCCGGAACCTCAGGTAAGAAAGCAAAACTCAGACGTCTTGCCCGGCTACCTGATGAAACCCTAAGGGCCATTCGTTATCGGGTGCGCCGGGGCGATACCGCTTGTGGTATTGCCGCCCGTTTTGCGGTCAGTTGCCGACGATTGCTGGCCCGCAACCGACTCAATCAACGCAGTTTGATCCGTGCCGGACAGAAATTGTACGTGCCTTCTCGTCGACAGATTACCGCTATTCGTGTGGCACGCCAAAATCAGCGTAAGTCCGTTGTTGTGGCAACAAGACAGAGGATCCGTCCAAAGCTAAGGGTCAGTAGCTCATCCTATGTTGTAAAACGAGGTGAATCAGTTTGCCGGATCGCCCAGCGCTTGCCCATCAGTTGTCAGCAGTTGTTGCGTATCAACGGATTAACTCGACGCAGTGTATTGAGGCCTGGGCAAAGATTATTCACAGCCATTCCTTCAAGGGTAGTCAAGGCACAACGGTCGACTACCACACGTTCATCGGTCGCGCGGGGAGTTTCGGACCAGGCAATGGCATTTCAGCAGTTGATCAAACCTCCCGACGCGGAACTTGATATTCAGATCCATGTGAGTACTACCCGTTCCGGGAAAAGTTACCGTATTCGGGTGCAGCCGGAAGAAACTTTAGGTCACTACGCAGACTGGTTGGGTCTGGGATCGACCAGTACACTCAAACGCATTAATCATATCAATCACAACTATTCGTTGCGGGTTGGACAATGGTTAAAATTACCAGCATTACAGCAAACGGCTATTGATCAATTTGAACGTCAACGGGCTGGGTTTCATGCTTTATTGGTGGATGAATTTCGTAATAACTTTCGCTTGCAGCGGATTTTTCAATATCGGCTCAGGAGAGGTGACAGTGCTTGGCATCTGAGCCGGCGTTTTCAGGTTCCCTCGTGGCTATTGACGAGGATGAACCCGGAATTATTGGAGCCATTATTGCAAATTGGCCATAGGATCAGAATTCCTGTTATCCAACCTAAGTAATTCACCTCCTTGAATTCATTTATAGATTTACTGCTAGGAGGCTGTCCGAGA
Source organism: Gammaproteobacteria bacterium (assembly GCA_011052285.1). Lineage (GTDB taxonomy): Bacteria > Pseudomonadota > Gammaproteobacteria > Arenicellales > DRJH01 > DRJH01. The sequence continues at coordinate 126 of DRJH01000014.1, read as the reverse complement.
ATAGGAGCCGGCCGGCTTGTTGCTCCTGCAAAACCGGCACTTGTGCCATTCACGGTACTTGTGCCATTCACGGTACTTGCGCCATCCATGGCGGTCGTAGCGAGGGAAAGCGGATTTGAGGTCGAT
>DRJH01000013.1 GCA_011052285.1 Gammaproteobacteria bacterium | reverse complement strand
GAGGCGGAGTGTTGTCCACCGGAGGCGGAGTGTTGTCCACGGGAGGCGGAGTGTTGTCCACCGGAGGCGGGGTGTTGTCCACCGGAGGCGGAGTGTTGCCCGCCGGGGGCGGAGTGTTATTCACCGGAGGTGACTGAGGAGAAGGATTTACAGAAATTTCATCTGTTAAAAAGGTGGGGCCTCTATCCGTTCCAATCAAGACACGCTCTTCTTCCATCAGGCCGACGATGTCCTGCACCTGGTAAGATGTATTCGGTATCATCAATGTGGAAGGGTCCTGGTTCATTATGGTGGTATCGATTCCGCCAATTGCTGAGCCGGAGGCCATGTTGTCTACGACCCCGTCGCTTTGCAGGTCGATAGCGATTCGTTCGACAATTACGTCGGAACTGACATCCTGTAACATTTTGGCATCAGAGGTGCTATATAGATTCCTCTTGGGAACAATAGACTTTGGCAGGCTATTGCTGGACCAGAGAAGTTTTGCGACAGCCTCGCCGGTATTGTCATAGTATTCCATTTTGATCGGGTATTTTTCGCCCGAAGTGAGTTGGATTGTGCCCTGAAACTCCGCTTCCGGTTGATCTGTCCACTGATCGATAATCAGTTGCCCATCTATCCAGAGCCGAACACCATCATCTGTGGATGTGTAAAATGTGTAATATTCGGAAAGGTTTGCTTCCAGAAAGCCTGTCCAGCGAACGGAAAAATTGTCCGCATTGATGGATGTTGCCGGATTCTGGAACTGCCAGTCGAAATCAATTGCAGTATCGGTGCGCTTCAGCACGTCACCGGTAAGTGTGGAATCATTAAAATAAGTGGCGTGCAGTCCGTCACCTTTTGCCAATACCAGCGCATTGACCTTGGCAGCGAATGCTTCTACAGCCGCACGGTGGTGAACGGCTTCACTTTGCTCGGCTAGAGTGACTGTAGCATCGTTGATAATCAGCGGAGAATCGGTGATATCAAATTTGATGTTTTTGTCGACAGTTGAAAAATCGCTGACCTGTGTAGATGCCTTCCCCATTTCCCGGACAAATGTGTCGGCATTTGCTGATGGTTTACTATTGCGTCGTGCAATGTGATACGCTAGGGTCGTAAGCGGAGTGGCATATACAGGACGATTTTTCTTCAACATTTCTGCCGTGATAACGGTAATAAGTGTCGATATTACCGGTTGCATCCCGGTGTTAAGATCGGTCGCACTGCTGCCGTCGACAGTGAGGATGTAGGGCGGTTTAATGCTCCTTGGGACAGCAAGGTTGTTGATTGCTGCGAACTGGTCGCTCATGGCCACTGCGATGGGTGAGTTCTTGTCGTAAAATTCGGGTTGCGAAGTATCCACAGCATAGATTTTGGCATCGGCAAAGGCCAACGGGCCTTTGATCCCGGCTCCAGTGATCTGGATGTATTCACTCGCTGGTTGAAGATTCTGTAAATCTGTCGCAAGGTCGCTGGTAGATGACCCCGAGCCGCCGCCTCCACAGGCTGTCAATAAAACAGAACTAATCAATCCCAACAGATGTGTGGCGCGATTCAAATTCATCTTTTCTAACCTCATTTGCACTTGTAACTGGAAAAGATGATCGGCAAAGCAGGCGGCAGGCTCCGGGAAGCAGGTCACAGAATCCGGGGACGCCGGTGAGCCCCGGCCGGAATTGAGTCAAAGCTGGAACGTGAATCACACTTCGGAAGTGTCGGAAATATTTACACACGCTAGATGACCGGCCTGGGAGAGGTGGGCATTAAAAGGGGTGCAATCAGGGCAGATGGGACAACCTGTTCGGGAAGCCACTATCGGACTTCAATTGCTTGAGTTACAGATAATTGCAGGCATTACCTATTATGTTATGCGAAGGTTGAATATTGATATTTTTGCCTTTCTTATGCTAAAGTTACAGGTTATTACTGTAGAAATGGGTTAATAAGTCGTTATTGTTGACACACTGGCTGGTAATGCGTCGGAAGGGACTCTCGAGTGGTCAATAGGTCTTCAAACTTGCAAGGAAAACCATCAAAACCAATGATCAACTGTTCTCCGACATGTAGCGCGGGCAACCGCTGCTTCGGCTGGTCTGGATGGCTATGGCTGGCAATACTTGCACTGCACGTCGGCGTCGCGGCAGCCGCAGAAGAATACTTGCTCGGTGGTGGCGATGTTGTGCAGATCGTTGTCTATGGGCAGGCAGATCTGTCGATCGAGTCGAGACTCAGTCAGGATAGTGCCACTATTGCTTACCCCCTGCTCGGTGAGGTCCCTCTCGGAGGGCTCACACCGGCGCAGGCGGGTCAGAAACTTGCCAAATTACTGAAAGCAGGCGGTTTCCTCAAGACGCCCCAGGTGACAGTGTCCGTCAAGGATTACCTCAGCCAGCAAGTACCTGTCATGGGGCAGGTTAATAATCCAGGTGAATATTCACTAAAGGACGAAAGCCGGGTGGTTGATCTGATCGCCCAGGCAGGTGGTCTGAAAACTAACGCCGCCGATGAAATCGTCGTGGTCAAACTTGAAAACGGCAAGCCCATAAAGCACAAGATCGATCTGATGCGCTTCTACGCGGGGGATATGAGTCAGAATATAAGGGTAGCCAGGGGGGATTTCATTCTCGTCCCCAAGATGGATACCTTCTATATATATGGTGAGGTGACCCAACCAGGCAAATACCGCCTCGAGCGTGGGATGACGGTAATGCAGGCGTTATCAGTCGGGGGTGGAGTGAGTGGCCGAGGATCTTTGAGCGGTATGAAAGTGACCCGGATCCAGCCCGATGGCAAGACTAAAAAGGTTGACGTGGATCTGAACGACATATTGCAACCAAACGATGTGTTATACGTGAAAGAACGGCTTTTCTAGTTTTCAAACAGGTAAATTGCACAATGACACAGAATGAAATGAGTCTGGAAAAGTATTTTCTGGTTATTCGTGACCGGTCGCGGCTTATTGCAATCATTTTTGCCAGCTGTGTGGCACTTGCCGGGTTCGTTACCTACGTGACTCCGAAAATGTATACGGCAAGTATCTTGTTGAATTTTGATTTCACCGGTACTAATCCAGTTGACAACAAGGGCAGGGCGCTTACCCAGGCAACTTATATTACAACCCAGGTGGGTATTCTCAAAAGCAAGAATGTCGGACAGCGGGTCGAGGATAGCTTGTCGGAATATGAACGAAAGCGCCTGATTTCAGCGCTGCAAGCCCAGAATTCAATTATCAATAATGCCATTACCTCAATACAGAGCGCTTTTGCTGCCATAGCTGGAGTATTTTCGAGCCACGAGGATGGTGATAATAATGCAAATAGTACGGCCGGTGGTGAAACTCTCGACGTACGTTCGATCTACGGTTGGTTGGCCGAGATGGTCGGTGCCAATCTTGTAGTCGACCCCCAGTTTAACAGTCGTATCGTTAAGCTTTCGTACAAGTCTACAGGTCCCAGAATTGCTGCCATGATGGTGGACAGGTTCGCCAACGCCTATCTTGCAGCCAACCTGCAGATGATCATCGATCCCGCGCGCAAGACGACTGTCTGGTTTGATGAACAGTTAAAATTACTACGCAAGCAACTGGAGGATGCCCAGGCGGAGCTGACAATATATCAGCAGGAGTCAGGTATCGTTTCTTCGGATGAACGCCTGGATACCGAGAATTCACGGTTGCAGGAATTGTCTGGTCGACTTATTCAGGCTCAACAGGAGACGCGTGAGGCGGTTACTGGACAACAGAAACTTAAGGAAATTGTAGATAGCGGGAAATCCCTGCTGACGTTTGAGGCGGTGTTCAGTAACCCTGTTGTGCAGAACGTTAAAACAGAGATACGCTCACTGCAAGCCAGAATTGTCGAAATTTCAAGTACTCTGGGTAAAAATCACCCAACATATAAACGTATAAATTCAGAACTTCTAGCGGCACGAAGTCGGTTGGCGAAAGAGATCAAAGCCATTGCCGATGGCATTGGTAACAGGGTCGAAGTTGCCAAAACGAAGGAGCGCGAATTGTCAGAGGCGCTTGCGCAACAGAAAAAGCTGGTTCTGTCCCTGAAATTTGAACGTGACAGAATAGCTCTTCTGAAGAGAGGGCTGGAAAGTGCGCAGACAACCTATAACGCTGCCTTGAATCAAAAAAACACCACCAGCATGCAAAGTATGATCGACCAGCCGAACGTGTCTATTGTTGACTATGCCAGCATTCCTCAGCACCATTCCTCGCCGCGCACTATAAAGAATCTTTTTGTGGGTGCATTTGCAGGATTGTTGCTTGGTATAGGGTCTGTTGTGCTTATTGAAATCTTTGTACGGCGAGTGCATTCGAAGGATGATCTCCTCATAGAATTTGGGGTTCCGTTGCTGGGCAGTTTGACAAAGTCCGGACAATAGCGAGACGACGCATATATGAAGATCAAATCGCTAATGGATTTTCTCAATAAAGAATCGTCTGAGTCGCAGGACGAACCTGATACCAGGCGAGGCCAGAAGAACGGTGCCTGGTCAGACGATGAAAAAGTCGTTTACATTGATAATGCGAAGTTAGAGACGGCCGACGACCAGACCCGGGGAAAGGAACTTCTGGCGGGAGGGACGCAGTGGGCGGATCAGTGTATGGGGGAGATTCTGGTCGACCTCGACAAGCTTGACCGTAGCGACGTGGATCGCATTACCAGCTATCAGCAGAACAAAGGCCTGTATTTCGGTGAAGCGGCCGTGGAGCTCGGGCTGGCTACCCAGGATGATATTCTCCACGCGTTATCTACCCAGTTTGGCTACACTTACAGTCCCGACCTGGATAATTTGTCGAATGAATTGGTTATGGCTTACTCACCATTTGGTGAACAGGCCGAAGAGTTCAGGGCGATTCGCGGACAGCTTCTGAGTGGCTGGTTGAAACCGGAACAAAAGACGCTGGCAATCGTCAGCCCTGAATCGAATGAAGGTCGGAGCTATGTGGCAGCCAATCTGGCGATGGCCTTTTCACAATCAGGTCACTCAACGTTATTGATCGATGCGGACATGCGCGCACCGCAGCAGCATCATCTTTTCAGCATATCCCGCAGAATCGGTTTTTCAAAGCTGCTGGCAGGCCGGGTAAAAATTGAAGAACTCGATGCCTTGCCTGACCAGATTTCTACGTTCCAGATGCTTTCGGTCTTGGGTTGTGGTGCCATACCTCCAAATCCAGCAGAACTTCTCAATCAAAGAGCCTTTTCGCGTATTATGAGAGAGCTCAAGAAGTACTTTGACGTCATCATCTTCGATACCCCTCCGGCAACCCTGTATCAGGCGGATGTTATATCGATAGCAGCAGTAGCCGGTAGCTCGCTGGTGGTTACGAAACGCGGTCAGTCCAGAATGGAAAACGTAAAAACTCTGATGTCGTTGCTCGCACAGGCAGAGTGCAATGTTGTGGGATCTGTACTGAATCAGTATTAAAAACCTTTTATGACCCGGAAAGGGTTTCTGGCGTGACCACACAAAAAACTTATATAAACATTGCTCTGGTCTACTTGTTGTTGTTCACTAGTGGTAGCTATTTCTACGAACACTCGAGCAGTAAGTATCTGTTGCTGGCATTTGCAGCGTCGCTTATGGTCTGGTTAATATCTGATCGGAGTATCAGTAACAGATTCGTGGTCTATGTTGCAGGATTCTCCAGCTTTCTTATATTAATACATTTCTATACCGGCGGCAGTCTTGAGTTTTCCTCGGTAATCGGTACTACTCTGAAGCTTGTCACAGCTTATTTGATCGTCAAGACGGTGGGTGACAGGTTTATTGGAACTTATATTAACGTAGTCGTTTTTCTGGCTGCTATTAGCCTGCTTGGATATTTGTCAGACCAGTTATATTTATTTGATGGCCTGATAAAGGCGCTTCCGAAAATCAAAGGTATTGATGGTGCAGGTCCTAGCTATGAAGGTATATTTTATCTGTTCAGGTTCCAGGAACATCTGGAGCGGAATAATTCGATTTTCTATGAGCCAGGGGCCTATCAGATATTTTTAAATGCCGCACTCTTTATGCTCTTTTTTGTGAAAACGAACATCAGCCGAAACAGGCAGTGGTTGTATATCCTGATCCTTACTCTGGTTCTAGCGACTACGCGTTCGACAACGGGGTACTTGATATTTCTTGTGATGTTGGTATTTGTCCTGACAAAGAGCAAGATATTATCCGGCTCGGGTAAGGCAATATTGGCTAGCAGTATATTGCTGGCTGCAGCTGGGCTATCTGCCCAGTTTCAGAAAGTGATATTTGAAAAAATACAGGACTATTTTGACGTAGCCGACATTACAGATCAGAGTAATTTACGCAGTTTTGATGTCCTGGTAGATCTTGAAATAATCAAAAGACATATATTCGGTGTCGGGTACACAGAGTATTTGAGGCAGATAAGTACAATCGGTAAGGTGAAGGAAGGGCAAACGTCTTCGAACGGAGTGACGTTGGCATTTGCAGTTTACGGACTGCCATTCAGCCTGTTCCTGTTCACGTCGTACTATCTTGCTTTTCGAAGGCTGTTGGGGCCAGGCATACTGAGTTTTGTTGCCTTTGTTATGTTGCTAATTGTCCTCGTTGGCGAGAGCTATTACCTGATGGTCCCCTATACACTCGCAATTATAGCGGGAGCATTTGTATGTAATCGTAAAACAGAAGAGTCTGCATTGGCGAACCGAGCGGGTCTGAACCGGGCCTAATACAATCAACCTGTTTGACCAGAGCCTGCCCGGAAGGTCTATCCGTGGACCCAGGCCCAGATCTGTACAGTCCGCTAAGTCTGGTACAATAGCAAACTCCAAAACGATAATTTATGGTCAGATTTTCCTCCAATGAGCGATAGCGAATCAACAAAGGGCGGTCCCGCCGACATACAGGCAATCGATCAAAGCGAGTCTGTTAAAG
>DRJH01000012.1 GCA_011052285.1 Gammaproteobacteria bacterium | reverse complement strand
GGGCAGGAAAGGCACAGTGCTGCAACTTGTCGGTAAGGACAGAGTGCTGGTTGATAATGTCAACTTAGTGAAGAAACATACCAAACCGAACCCGAACAAGGGTATTACCGGCGGTATTATTGAAAAAGAAGCACCAATACATATCTCCAATATCAATTTATTCAACCCATTGACCAAAAAGGCAGATCGGGTGGGTGTCAAGGTATTGGAGGATGGCAAGAAGGTTCGCTATTTTAAATCAAATGGCGAAGTGGTCGATGTTTGACGAACTGAGGTAGCAGAGCATGGCAAGGTTGGATACATACTATCGTCAGACTGTCGTACCACAGCTGATGAAACAATTTCAATTCGAGAGTGTGATGATGGTTCCGCACATCTCCAAGATAACCCTTAACATGGGTGTCGGTGAGGCGATTGCGAACAAGAAAGTCCTCGATAGTGCGACAGCAGACATGGCCAAGATATCCGGACAAAAACCCATTGTGACGTATGCCAGGAAGTCTGTGGCTGGTTTTAAAATCCGTGAAGGATGGCCTATTGGTTGCAAGGTGACACTGCGGCGAGAGCGTATGTACGAATTCTTTGATCGTTTGATTTCGGTTGCACTGCCGCGAACCCGTGATTTCCGGGGCTTGTCGTCAAAGTCGTTTGATGGACGCGGTAATTATTCATTCGGTATAACGGAGCAAATTGTGTTCCCTGAAGTTGACTTCGACAAGATTGATACCTTGCGAGGTCTGGATGTGGCGATTACCACCACAGCGAGAACCGACGAAGAAGCCAGAGCATTGCTGATGGCTTTTGAATTTCCGATCAAGAAATAGAGAGACTGGACGAGAATTATGGCAAAGAAAAGCATGTTGGAGCGGGAAAAGAGACGTTCGCAACTGGCGACACGCCTTGCTGGGCGCAGAAAACTACTCAAGAGCCAGGTGATTGACCCGGAATTGGATGAAGAAGCACGTTGGCAGGCGATGCTTGACCTGCAGAAGCTGCCACGTGATTCTAGTGTTAGCAGGCATCGCAATCGCTGCGCCCTGACTGGACGACCCCGTGGTTTTTACCGGCGTTTTGGTTTGGGTAGAAATTGCCTGCGCGAAGTTTTCTCTCGCGGTGAAGCACCGGGTGTAACAAGAGCAAGCTGGTAGTCGCGACCCATTCATTTGTCACTTTAATTTGCCACGAAATCTGCCACGAGATTTGGAATAGAACATTATGAGTATGACGGACCCGATTGCGGATATGCTGACTCGAATCAGGAACGGACAAAAGGCCGAAAAAGCCACAGTCCGGATCCCTGCGTCAAAGGTCAAGAAGTCCATTTTGCAAGTACTTACAGAGCAGGGATATATCGGCGCTGTTACCGAGGAAACTATGGATGGTAAGCCGGCACTTAACGTTGTATTAAAGTACTATATGGAAGCTCCAGTGATCGAAAAAATCGAGCGCACGAGCAAACCCGGACGCCGTGTTTACTCCGGTAGCAATAGCTTGCCACGGGTGTTTGGTGGTTACGGGATTGCCGTAATATCCACTTCCAAAGGAATCATGACCGATGGCCAGGCGCGACAGCAGGCAGTTGGTGGTGAAATTCTTTGTACCGTTTACTGATCAACACAGATTTGGAGTAGCCTATTCATGTCCAGAGTAGCTAAAAACCCGGTAGTGATACCCGCTGGTGTTGAATTCGGGATGGAAGGTGATGAAATTGTTGCCAAGGGTCCTCGGGGAGCGCTTACGCTAACACGACATCCGCTGGTAAAGATTGAGGTGCAGGGGCAGCAGGTGCTGTTCAGTGCTTGTGATGACAGCAAAACAGCTGGAGCGATGTCCGGAACCATGCGGGCCTTGGTCCAGAATGCTGTTATTGGGGTGCATAGTGGATTTGAGAAACGTTTGAAGATTATCGGCGTCGGTTATCGGGCAAAAGTGCAGGGTAGTGAATTGAATCTGACCCTTGGTTTCTCACACCCTGTATTGTATAAAGTGCCAGAAGGAATAGTGGTTGAAACCCCGACTCCCACCGAGATTGTGATCAAAGGGGTGAGCAAGCAACAGGTTGGACAAGCTGCGGCAAATATTCGTCACTACCGTCCACCTGAGCCTTACAAGGGCAAAGGAGTGAGATACGTTGATGAGCATGTGGTCCGCAAGCAGGCCAAGAAGAAGTAACGTTGTTGGTTTTAGTGGGTTCGCTAATTATTTATTTACAAGCATTCATATTACAGGCTGGTTGGGACTATGGCGAGTAAACAGCAGTCTCGTATTCGCAGGGCGCGCAAAACACGGGCCAAGATTCGAGAGCAGGAAATCATCAGACTCAGTATTTATCGAACATCGCAGCATACCTATGCACAGATTATCGATGATGCAAAAGGATTGACACTGGTCAGTGCTTCGACTCTGGAGGTGGAAGTTCGCGATCAGGTTCGACAGGGAGGTAATGTGGAAGCGGCTCGCTTGATTGGCAAAAGGATTGCTGAAAAGGCACTCGCATCGGGTATTCAACGTGTTGCATTTGATCGGTCAGGTTTTAAGTACCATGGCCGGGTACAGGCGCTGGCAGATGAAGCGCGTGAACATGGTTTGCAGATCTAAGGGATTGTTTCATGGCTGAAAGAAGAAAGGCTCAGACTGAGCAAGTGGATGATGGCTGGGTAGAAGAGCTGATCAATATCCGGCGTGTGGCCAAAGTGGTCAAGGGCGGCAGGATTTTTGGCTTTTCTGCGCTTACCGTAGTTGGTGACAGTGATGGGCAAGTCGGGATCGGTACCGGTAAGGCCCGCGAGGTTCCATTGGCGGTGCAAAAAGCGATGGAGGCTGCAAAAAGAAATATGGTTGGTGTCGAGTTGGTTGATGGGACCTTTCACTACGCCATGATCGGGCGCCATGGTGCTGCTCGTGTAGTGATTCGGCCCGCATCACCAGGTACCGGAATTATCGCAGGCGGTACAATGCGGGCGATATTTGAAGCATTGGGTGTGCGTAATGTTCTGGCCAAGGTGATCGGAACGACCAATCCCATTAATGTGGCACTGGCGACGATGAATGCATTGCGTACTTTGCAGAGTCCTGATCACATCGCCGCCAAGCGTGGCAAAACAGTCGCAGAAATCAAACAGTGAGGGTACAACCATGACGGCATCTGGCATGACTGCAACAGGAATGCTTCGGGTCACCCTGGTAAAACGCATGTTCGGACGTGCGCCCAATCATCTGGCCTGTGTTCGCGGGTTGGGATTGCGTCGCATGCACCATACCGTGGAAGTTGTTGACACACCACAGAATCGGGGCATGATCAACAAGGTGTCCTATCTTCTGAATTGGGAAGAAGTCAAATGAGATTGAATGATTTACAGCCCGCCACAGGCTCCAAGACCACACGCAAACGCGTTGGCCGGGGCCACAGCACGGGTTTTGGCAAGACCGCTGGGCGTGGGCACAAGGGCCAGAAGTCACGCTCCGGTGGTTTCCACAAAGTCGGGTTTGAAGGCGGTCAAATGCCGTTGCAGCGACGCGTGCCAAAATACGGATTTCACTCCATGTCCGCTTATTTAACTGCAGAAATTCTGCTCGGTAATTTATCCGGAATTGATGCTGAGGTGATTACACTCGATGTTCTTAAAGCGGCGGGTTT
>DRJH01000011.1 GCA_011052285.1 Gammaproteobacteria bacterium | reverse complement strand
CTGGAAAGCAGATGAAATGCTGCATAAAAAACACCAGGATCCTCAGTTGCGCATCGCTTGTGTGGGCCGATCTGCAGAACAGGGTTGCCTGTACTCGGCAATTGTCAATGATCTGCACCGGGCTGCGGGTCGTTCCGGTGTGGGCACGGTGATGGCATCCAAGAACCTCAAGGCGGTTGTGGTTCGGGGTACGAAAGGCATCGCCAATATCCATGACCCCGCCAGTTTCCTGAAAACTGTGGCAGAGGGTAAAAAAGTGCTGGCGGATAATGCCGTCACTGGTGGTGGCCTGCCGCAGTTTGGCACTCAGGTGCTGATGAATGTGATTAATGAGATCGGCTCGCTCCCGGCCAGGAACATGCAGGATACCCAGTTCGAAGGGGCCAATAATATCTCTGCTGAGGCCATGGCAGCGCCACGCAAATCGGATGGCAAGGCGAACCTGACCCGTAATGCCGCCTGTTTTGGTTGTACCATCGCCTGCGGTAGAATCTCGACCATCGATCAGGGGCATTTTTCGGTGAAAACCAAGCCGGAATACTGGTCAGCTTCCGGCGGGCTTGAGTATGAGGCGGCCTGGGCATTGGGTGCTGACACCGGTGTTGATGATCTGGATGCCCTGACCTACGCCAATTTTCTTTGTAACGAGGATGGCATGGATCCGATCAGTTTTGGATCAACGGTGGCGGCCGCCATGGAAATGTTTCAGATGGGGGTCATTACTACCGAAACGACGGGAGGGTTGGAACTTAATTTCGGTTCAGCCGAAGTCTTGACCCGATGTGCGGAACTGGTGGCCACCGGGGAAGGTTTTGGTCGTGACCTGGCATTGGGGTCTAAACGATTATGTGATAAATATGGACACCCGGAATTGTCGATGACGGTCAAGGGGCAGGAGTTTCCGGCCTATGATCCGCGTGGAATACAGGGTATGGGGTTGGCTTATGCGACTTCCAATCGTGGAGCCTGTCATCTTCGAGGCTACACGGTTGCCTCGGAAGTGCTGGGTATACCGGAAAAAACGGATCCTTCGGAAACCGCTGGCAAGGCGGGGTTGGTTAAGGCGTTCCAGGATGCGACTGCTGCAGTGGATTCTGCCGGCTTGTGTATTTTTACCACCTTTGCCTGGACCATGGACAATATTGCGCCACAGGTTGATGCCGCTTGTGAAGGGGACTGGAGTTCGGAGAACTTGATGGCCCTGGGTGAGCGGGTCTGGAATCTTGAACGTTTGTTCAACCTGCGGGCCGGTTTGACCAGCAAGGATGATACCTTGCCACCTCGTTTCTTCGATGAACCCTCGAAGTCCGGACCCACTGATGGTGCAACCAGCGGGTTGGCTGAGATGTTGCCGGAATATTATCAGTTGCGGGGCTGGAATGAGGCGGGTGAGCCGGGTGGTGATACGATGGCTCGTTTGGGTTTGTCCTGAGAGATTGCCGGTCAATGCGGTGGTAAAATTGCTGTGTTGAACCAAGGCAGTAGTTGTCGTGCACTGTGATGGATCGAATCTGGAGGCTGTGAAACCCGGTGCAGACACGGCTGGGCGGTAGGGCCTATCAGGAGGACGGATATGCGGCACATTGTTATCGGTAGTGGTCCGGCGGGTGTGGTTGCGGCAGAAACACTGCGTGCGCTGGACCCCGCATCCTCTGTCACCTTGTTCGGGGGTGAGGGCGAGGTGCCTTATAGCAGAATGGCTTTGCCCTATATGCTGGAAGGTCGTATTGATGAAACCGGAACGCACTTACGCAAGACGGCAGATCACTTTGGGCAACAGGGCATTCAATTAATCAATAGTCGGGTCTCGGCGATCGATGCCGCAAGCTCGATAGTTACCCTGTCTGATGGCAGGACGCAAGAATTCGACCGTTTGTTATTGGCGACCGGTTCACGCCCACTGCAACCGCCGATCACGGGTATTGACCTGCCCGGTGTCCATACCTGCTGGACGCTGGCCGATGCGCGTGGTATTGCCGAGCAGGCTGAGGCAGGCTGTTCGATTGTGTTGATTGGTGCCGGTTTTATCGGCTCTATTATTCTCGAATCACTGGTTGCGCGTGGTGTCCATTTGACGGTCATTGAAACCGGTGATCGTATGGTGCCGCGTATGCTGGATCCACAGTGTGGTAACATGCTCAAGACCTGGTGCCAGAAAAAAGGGCTTACCGTTCTGACCTCTACCCAGGTTGAATCCATTGAACAGCGGGGATCTGCTCTCACCGTTCATACGGATCAAGGGCACGCAATCTCCGCTCATTTGGTCATTTCCGCAACCGGTGTGGTTGCTGATCTAGAGCTTGCCACAGGTTGTGGTCTGGATACTGATCTCGGTATTTTGGTTGATTCGTGTATGCAGACTTCGGCTCGCAGCCTCTATGCTGCCGGTGACGTCGCTCAGGGCCGGGATTTCTCCACTGGTGGATATAGCGTACAGGCAATCCAGCCCACTGCCGTCGACCATGGCCGTATCGCAGCCAATAACATGGTGAGTAGTGGCAGCATTCACCATCACGGTAGTCTCAATATGAATATCCTGGATACGCTGGGTCTGATTT
>DRJH01000010.1 GCA_011052285.1 Gammaproteobacteria bacterium | reverse complement strand
GTGTCACTCGTCCTTCTGGTTTCAGGGCTGGTATTTATCCTGTTTCTGGTACAACGCAGCTGGGGTCAGCTTGTTGAGCTTTTAAGGCAGGCGGACTGGCTGCTTTTTGTAGTGTCTATTTTTGTAGGGATAACGGGAATTTTGGCCAGCAGCATGCTGTTCAGAATATTGTTAAAAAAATATGGGTTGGATGTTCCGTCGGGCCTGGCGCATAGAATATTTTTTTACGGGCAGGTTGCGAAGTACGTTCCTGGAAAGATATGGGGCATCATGTATCAGGTAGCTGCCGTTGGTAAGCAGGGGGCATCGATCGGTATTACCTCAGCCAATCTTGACTTGATGCTTGTTTCCATTTTCATGAACCTCAGTATTGCGGCTGCACTAATTGTTTTTCCAGTAAGTATGTTGGGGGCGGTAGGTATTCTGCTATCAGGAGCAGCTATGGCTCTGGTGGCGTCCGGTTCACATTTCTCGGGAGAAGTATTCCGTCGCCTGATACCAAAATCCTATGTACAGAGCCCGGTTCTTTCCCCCCCAGACTGGAAAGTACTGTCTGTGAAAGTAGGGGCCTATTTTGTAACTGTATTTGTGACAAGCCTGCTGTCTTACTACCTAATGATGAATGCTGTTTTCGGTTTTACGCTGCAGGAATCTGCCACCTATATGGCGTATTTGATACTCTCGTGGGTCGTCGGAGTTTTCGCATTTCTGGTACCGGCCGGCGTTGGTGTGCGCGAACTGGTATTTATCACCGTTGGCACAACTATGATGGATGGTATATCAATCGAGTTGTTGGTTTCTATTGCATTGATATCCAGATGCTGGCAGATAGCACAAGATCTTGTAGTGGCGGCAATCGTATCGGTGCTCGGAGTAATCAGGATACGTGCTTCAGTGACATGATTCTGCGCTACAAACCAAGCGTCAGTTGCCTGGATGTTCTTCTAGGCCCGTTCCAGCGAAATAATCCGGGAGTACCAGAATATTTCAACGGGACAGCGAGTTGGCATGCCTCCGCCAGCAATGCATTAGTTGATATCCTGCTTCGCTCAAAGCGTACGGGAAAGGTAATGTTGCCATCGTACACCTGCGATCGTGTTGTCCGGGCTGTTCTGGCCGCTGATTGTGAACCGGTGTTCTGTGACGTTGATGAACTCGGCAGGATGAATATACAGGCAGTGGAGGACAATGAATATACCGGGCTCGTGGCAGTGGTAGCATCACATATGTTTGGTGCACCCCCGGATCGCAGTTTCTTCAGGCAATTTTGTGACAGGAATAATGCGCTATACATAGAGGATTGCGCTATTGCATCATATGAACAGCTGTTTGAGAGTATGTCGAGTCCGGTTCCGGACGCCTGTGTGTACAGTTTTGGGAAAGGTAAACCGATTAGCCTGGGTTTTGGCGGATTGGGAGTTATAAAACATAATGACAAATTCACTGTCAGGGACGTGTATTCTGAACGTTCTTATAAGAATCTGTCTTTAGTTGGCGGACTGGGGGCAATTTTCGGATATACATCTGTCATATGGAAGCTAAGAATATTCCTGGAATCGCATATAAAAAAACTTATTGGCTATAAGCCTGGGCAGGCAATTAATTTTGACAGGCTACCGCTAATTCTTGTATCACGCAGCATGCAGTCGTGTCTGTCCGGGCTGGTTTTTAGGGCGCTCGACAAGACTGATGTTAAACATTTGCGAAAGTTGTCCAGTTTATATCGCAAAAGGCTGGGATACCTGGGTGAAGCATGGTCAGAGGTGATGGAAAAAGATACTGCCCCATTCTACCCTCTGGTGGTTGAAGACAGACAGTCGTTGTATACGTACCTCCTCAGGAAAGGTATTAATGTTGCCAGCTATTTTGCCTATAGCGCTGGCGCAGAATACACCGGTAAAAGTTACTCGGGTAGTGAAAGGCTTGCTGAGCGTATCCTGTTGTTACCCCTTCATGATGGTGTAAGCGAGGAGATGGTGAAAAAAATCTGCCGTCTAGTTCGGGAGTGGGTGTCTACTCATGAAGATGTGAGTGCCTGCTGAATAGTGGTCGCAAGTATTTTCGTGTCGTTACGTATTCCGCGTAGATAACGGCTTCTGAAGTTGACGGTATTGTCGAAACCTACAAAATATATCCCGGGCACATTAACGCTTCGCATATCCTGGATGATGGGATCTCCAGAATTTTCATCAAGGGCAATATCGGAAACGTAGTCGAGGGATGGGCGGTAGCCTGTTGCGTAGATAATCAGGTCAGGTTTGGTATGCTGGTCATCACTAAAATTAACTGAGCCGTCACGCATAGAATGTATATTCGGGAAAACCGGGACTTCACCACTGTTAAGTAATCGGGTGGTTTCTCCACCGTCCATTACAGGGTATGAGTTTATCTTGAGATCCGGCTGGAAGCGAATTTTTAACGACTCATAAAAGAAATCACTGCTGTCCCGTTAACTTTCACAGCAAGGCCATCTGATTAACATCGGGTTGAATATCGCGTGGTGGATCGCCTCTGAGTAGCGCCATCAAGTCCTGTTTTTCAAACAGATGATTTGATCTTCAGGTTTTGTTTGATCCATTTGAAAAATAATTCAACCTGCCATCTTGCCTTGTAAATATCGGCAATGGTTTTGGCGGAAAGCTTGAAGTTGTTGGTCAGAAACACATAACGCTTTCCGGTTTCCGCATCCCGATAAGCGATGCGCTGTAGCTGAACAGGACACTTCTTTGCGGTCTGAACACCGGTAAACTCAATCGTTTGATCGCAGATCAGCCCCTTGCTTTTCAGTACGGAACGACGGCATACCGTGCGGTATTTTGCAGTGGTTTTGAGTCGGGTGACAAAATATATTCCTTTGTCCGTCAGTTGCTTATACCAGGCATAGTCGTTGTACCCCTTATCCACTGCGACAATGCTTCCTTTGGGAAATTCCAACGTGCGGCCTACGGTCACATTGTGGTTTGTACCTTCGGTGACGGTCACAAACTCGGGCAAGTATCCGGCATGGTTCAGCCCAACATGGAGTTTTATCGCTCCCTTGGTGGTTCGGAAATCCGCCCAGGGGAAAACCGACAGACATAAATCTATCGTCGAAGCATTCAGCGAATACAGCGGATGACTGAACCGGAAATCATGGCCGGGAACGACACCCTGGCAGCGGCTTAACAGCTTTCCGAACAAGGCTTCATACAATGCATACGGCTTACCATCATTGATGCGGGATAAATTGGAACGGGACAATTTCGCACTGCCGAGATGATAAAGGCGGTGGGCTTGCGCTGAAATATTTTCAACAATATCCCGCAAGCTGTTCCGCCCGGCCAGTTGGCCATGGCCACGAACTGCGACCACCGGGATGCGGTGTAGAAAGAGCGCCCTGAATGGTGCCGGTTGGCAAGGGTCTCGAATTCATGTCGGGGGATAAATTTGAGCAATTGTGAAAATACGGTGTTATCATGAGCCAAGGCTTAAATCTCCCTCTATTACAGCGGTGGAAATCTAGGAAAGCGGTTTGTTCAGAAAGGACTCAGCAGTCTCAGTTTTTCCGGCATCAATATCCAGGATTGGCCGGTACGTCCCTGATCAAGGATTGCATATTGAATCCCGAGCTTCCGTAGATGGTAACCCAGGCTGATTCCTGCCGGGCCTGCCCCCACGATAATGCATTGAAAGTGTTCGTTAGTCATTGTTCGGTACCGGACGCGCCTGATTTGCCAAACAGGAATACGGTATCAATATAGTCCCCCAGCTGTTTGGATAGCATGCAGTAGTGTTGCTCGATTTTGGCGAGCAACGGGAAAACAGACTCCGGCAACAGGCCTAACTGAACCATGTAGAGTAGCGGCATATGGCCGGAGCGGATCGAAAAGCTATCCAGTGAAGCGAAACCGGCATTCGAAAACAATGCCTGGTATTCGGTCAGCCGGCGCTGCCGTTTGTAACCATTATCTGTCAGTTTCGATGATTTTCGCGTTTGTTCAATTGCTAGTATGAATCCCCCGGGTTTCAGGCTTCTGTAAAGTTCGCTCATCATCACTTGTAGCACATCATTGTCGGTAATGTGGCCCAGCACCACATAAGTCGTTACTATATCAATGCTGTCGGGCAGGATCGGTAGATTGCTCCCATCGTAACAGGCGAAACCGGGATTTCCGCTCCTTCCCGCGGCCGCGGCAAGGTTTAGAAGTTTTAGGGAAATATCAATCCCGATCACCTGGTGCCCTCGCGCAGCAAGCAACTTTGATATATTTCCGGAACCACAACCAAAGTCCAGAATGTTTACAGAGCCACCTGATTGACCGGTCAATTTGAGTAAAACCTGATCTCTTAGCCATTTGATATAGTGGTTCTTGTGCCCCTTTTTGTCATACGGGTCGATGACTGACGCATCTGTGCCAAAATTGGCCATCTGATTCCAGTAGTTACGTTGATTTGTCATTACGATTACGGTCTTGTTTTGAACGGTACTATTAGGTCAACAGGCTCGCTGCCTGCCTACCCCAGAAATCGATGCAATTTTTCTGCCGACTTGAACAGGAAGCAGAAGGGACGGTTTACCGGCACAGTGAATGTTCTGTGTTCCCTTGTATCAGCCCCCCATTTTTCCTTGTAGCGCACCAGTGATGGCTGCGATCTGGGTGATGTCATGAGATTAAATTGACGTGCGCCGCCTTGTTTCGACCATTCAATAGCGCGGTTTACCAGCAGGTCTGATGGACTCTGGCGTCGGAATTCCGGCGCAGTCCCTCCATGCAGGTAATACGCGGAGTACATATGCATGCAGGCAACGAGAAATCCAGCAATATTGCCATCCTTTAGCGCAATCAGGCAGAGAACATTCGGGTTACGAGCAGACAGGGCAATCAGGGAAGTAAAATACCCGACATTGTAACGCAGGGAGCCTCCATGTGATTCCACGGTTGTCCGGTAGATATTGAACAGGGCCTGGCCGTCCGAAGGGGTTTCTGTCTTATGTAACTGGAAGCCTGCTTTTTGAACTTTTTTCAAGTCACGTCGCAATTTTTTAGAGACAGATGCAAGTTCCCAGTTCTGCAAGTCCTGGATTGCTGTCTCGGGCTGAGATTGACAGGGATAATCGAGCATGCTGTCGTTTGTGAAGGCACTAACGGAAATACGCAGACAGTGAGGCATTAGCTCTGATGGGCCTGCACACAGTTCCTGTACAGTATTCATGGCGATTGTATGAAGCTTAGGGCAGTTGCCTGTCGGGAAGCCAAGGTATCCAATTTTAAACGGACCTGCTTTGAAGACCGTGATGGTCAGGCCGCTATTCGTATCCGTATTCCAGCTGTACACAGCCCTGCAATTGAAAGCAGATTCAAGAACAGATTGCCATTCTGCGCTATGTATTAAAGCATTATTATTTCTGCAGTAATCGCCCCAGTCATGCCTGGGTGTCGTGCCGTATGTATACATATGTGCCCGTATGTTCGCGCTGGATTTACGTGCTGTGACCGCAGAAAGATTCAGACAGAAATCTGTCTACTATTTCCGGAATGCTGAAATCCTCGCGGGCACGTTGCAGGCCATCACTGAAATCCGCCGGTTTCTTCACGAGCGCGGATTTTATAGCATCGGCGAGTGCCGCAGAAGAAGCCTCACTGGCCAGAACACCAAAACGGTAATCTTCAAACAGACGCGGCAGATCACCGATCGGTGTGGCAATAAGCGGCGTTCCAATTTTAGCGGCATCTGAAAATATAACCGGAATACTTTCAATCCTTGAAGGCAGTACCAGGTAGTCTGCCCAGCCGATCAATGCTGATGCTCCGGCCTTATCGAGGTAGCCTCCAACAGTTATTTTCCCACCCAGACGTTTCAGGTTGTCAGTTTGCTCCATAACCAGGTCTTCCAGCGGGCCACCACCGAATATCCGTACCTCGGAGATATTTTGCCAATCGTTTTCGGAGAGCAGGCCTAATGCATTGAGCAAAATATCTATACCTTTGTTGGGGTGCCAGCGGCCGAGGAAAGCGAGTCGGTATGGTGGGCTGACCCTGACTTCCGCTATCTTCTTAAATGTGATATTTCTTGTGCTTGGGAGAAATTCGCATTTTCGACCACTGATTGCCTGTACCGCCTCGCCAAGCGCAAAGCCATCTGCGTAGCATCGGTGGGCGCTATTTAGTACGTGGTGTAATCTGGAGCGGACCAGTGGGATCTTGCCAAGCGTCCATATGTCACTGCCCAGTGACCATATGCTGTATGGCACTCCGTGCCGTCGCAACATAACGTTGGCCCAATGACCGCTGGGTAATGCCCAAAGAGCGAAGATATGGTCAGGTCGATCCTGTTGAGTCAGCTGATCGATGGCCTGTTGGCCGCGTCGCAGTGTCGCGATGATAGGCCACCAGTCTGACACGCGCATTGGGCTTAGTAGCGACAGGGGCAATCTCGGGACAGAAAATCGCCGCACAGTCAGCTCGGCACTTGCGTTGACAGCACCCTGCCGTGCCGGTGCGACGACGGTCACTCTCGCCTTTGATGATAACGCTTCTGCAAAGTCTTCGACAAATCCACCGGCTGCCTCGCTGCCAGGCGTACCATCCGGGTATGAGGTGGTGAGCAGGGCAATATGCGTCACGGGTTTTTAATCCAGATCATTCGGTAGCCAAACGGCATCATGTCATCTTCCTTGCTCAAGCGGGCGCCAGTCCACGCGAGCAGGTTGATGACCGGTATCAGGACGGGTAGAAGTAACAGGCTGATAGAAAGCACGTGTTTCTGCGCAATCCAGTTGAGCACTGTTTTACTCAGGGCGATGTTCGCACTGAGTGCAGCACTCTCCAGCGGGTGTCCCAAAGCAGTTTCTTCCTTAACACTGAATCCATGTCTGCTGGCGGCTTCTAGTAGTCCGAATCGTGTCCAGCGATGAAAATCAAGTGGAACGTCGTGCAGCGGGTAATGGAAGGGGACCTGTATCGCCAGGCTACCTCCCGGCTTAAGCACCCGGTGAATTTCATCCAGACAGCGATCCGGCTCGGGCAGGTGCTCCAGAACGTCCAGCAGTAAGGTGTGATCCAGGGATTGGTCTTTTAGCGGTAATGCCTGGGCATCGGCAAACACATCGGGCTGTGTCTTGTACCATTCTGTGGAGGTGGCATAGTAGTCAATGCCAATATAATCAGCTTGTGGGCCGAGGAATTTTTTGGGTTTGGCATCGGCGCACCCTATGTCTGCAACGGTGCCTTTCAGATTGGGGCACAGGGTTCTTAATGTTTCTTCATCGTGCCGCAGGGCTATCCACTGGGGGTGCAGGAACGTTTTTCTGAGTAAACGCGATAGAGCCCGTGTTCTGGAGGCTATAGTGCGGGGCAGTTTCTGCATCCTTTAGCAAAAATCAGGTATTGCTGTCAGGTGGACGTCGTACGGTGCGGCGCATATCGTCATCTGCATTTTTATAGTGCAGAGAGGAAATCTGTTCGGAGACTATGCCGATCAAGAAGGTAAATAGTCCGGATAAAAACAAAATAGCGGACATATTGGTCAGCCGTTCCCAGAGTATATAGGTGTAAGTGTAGTATCCCACGCTAAGCAGGAACAGGGTCAGACTGATGGGAAGAAAGAACCGCATGGGCGAGAACAATGCGCCGATTTTCAGAATTATAACCAGGAATCGAATACCATCCTTGAGCAGTTTGATGTGGCTTTTGCCTTCCCGTTGCCTCGCGACAATTGGGATATACCCCACTGGCAGGCCGGAGCGAAAGAAGGCCATGGTGCTCGTTGTGGGGTAAGAAAATCCGTTTGGCAGCAAGTAGAGAAATTTTCTGAAGTGACGCGTCCGTACTGCCCGGAATCCCGATGTCAGATCGTGAATTT
>DRJH01000009.1 GCA_011052285.1 Gammaproteobacteria bacterium | reverse complement strand
CCATAATGGACATCAAAAACTTATAACATACTGTTATTACTAATTATTTTCGGTGGTGCTGACAAATGATGGGTTAACGCGGTGGTCAGTCGCCAACAGCTGCAGATCGACCGTCTTGAAATCCTTTGTAAAGAGCTGCAGGATCGTCTTCGTGTGACGACTGACGGCGGCCCTGCTCCTGCAGCGAATGAGCGCGAAAAGCCACCTCACTACTAAGGCCTCTTACAGCCATCAGCTTCTATTCGATATACACGAGGGAAAGAATGGATCGTGCCCTGCTCATGGCTACATAATGCAAAGCAATGCTGTTATCAGAGGGGCTAGGTTTTGGAAGGTCAACAACAATCACTGCATCATTCTCCAATCCTTTGAAATTATTTATTTTTGAGAACCCAATCTTTTTCCATTGATGAGGGTCAATTACTGCGTACTCATCCAATACCATAATTCGATTCCTCATCGACGATGAAAGACCGCTTACACAGGAATCTTCAACGTCAAATGGGGATAGAATGGTCAGCCCGCCGGGGTGAAGACCCCCATGTTCGACAATACTTAATATTTCATCTTTCAGTATCTGTGTCGCCTCTTGACGAGAATTAACGATTGTTTCATGAACTGTAGGGCCTTTTCCCGCACCCTTCGTGCCCATATCAGTACCCAATGAAGACTGAACCTTTTCAAGAATGGTTCTGGTATTCCTGCAATTAGTACGTAAAGGTACTTTGACTGGTTTTATAGATAGCAAGTATTCGATAGCTTCTGGGTCATATTTACCCAGCAAGCCGGACTGATTATTTATGTCATGGAACATGCACCAGCGACCACCTATTAATCCACCTTTTATAACTGAATCCAGCTTGTCAAGATATTCCATCTCAAACAAGTCCTGCCCTTCATCCACGATGAGGGCATCATAGCTATCCAGCCCAGCCCGACGGCAAGCCACATGGCATGCATCGGCAACGGATACCATCATCTTTGGTATGACAAAAGAGGCCTCGAGAAAATTCTTCAACCATGGAGATCGGCATGCCAGCAAAACATTCATACCCTGAGCAGTCCATCGACGAGCGAGTTCCATGGCTAAAAATGTCTTGCCTGTTCCAGCACCCCCTGAACAAAGAACCCTTGGGTTGTCGGTCACCACATCAACCATCACCATTTGATCTTCGGTCAACTGTGCGACCAGCTCTTCCACGCCTAGTGCCTGGATATACAGAGGCGCAATCGCCTCAAATTCAGGTCGGAGGTAGCGGCGAAGGACGTTAATCGCATCACTATCCGGTATGCGCCTTCCACCATCCTTTGCTCGCCAATATTGGAATAACTTACGCAACCAACTTCCCAGGTTTCTGTATTTTTTAGCATCTGCAAGTGTGTGAGGATCCCACTCGGAGCCAGACACTCGCCATTCGCAATCAGGAAAAATAACTCCATAGCCAACGGAAAATTTGGAAAATATTCGCTCAGGAAGATTGGCATGTAAATCATTCAGCAGCCCATGCAGCGCGGATTCGGCTTGCTTGAAAGGGCCTTCAGCTGATGTGTTATCTTCACCGTAGCGATTTTTATAGTGCCAAACACCATTTTGGCATGATACCCCTCCACCCTTTACTTCAATGACAAAAATGCCTTTCTGACAACAAATTAGAAAGTCGATTTCACCAAAACGTTTGTATGCATGTCGGGTGAGATTAAGCGAATGATAGGCTGTAAATGTGCCTTCTGATTCGTCAAATGATAAGGCCCTAAGCCTGTCAAAGACACGTTTCTCCGCTTGGCTGTTCGTAGCATACGGGGTGTCCGGAATCATATGCATGACAAAAACCTAAGCTTTTAATAACTCGCAAATCATTTTCGCTTGTTTTTTCGTTAGTCGTGCATACGCCAAGTTCACAAAAAATTGCTCAATATCCACTTCGGTAAGCACCGTTTTTGCCTCCCCATCAATAAGGATGTGCATACCCCTACCATCGACTTCAAGTCGATAAATTCCTTTCCCCAGAGTGATTCGGGTCTGAATGCAAGTCCATTTGCAATCTCGAGCTAAACTGAGTGCGGCACATCTTTGAGTTTTATTCCATCCCCTCATTCCTGGAGCAAACTGCTCCCGTAAAGGAGAGGGTCTTTGGGGTGGCGTACCAAGATCAAGCCCTGAATTGGACATCCGATGCGCCATCGCCGCCATACGGTGAGGTACTGCCTCGCTCAAACCTGGATAATCACGCAACTCAAGTGGGAGGTTTAACCACCCTTCTCTTGCCGAAAAAAGGATAGCTGCTAAGAGATAATCGGCTTCCTTTAATAATGGGTGACTAAACTCCAGTAAATCAGTACAGCGTTCGCGCAAAAAGAAAATCGTCATAACGCGAGAAAATGGCTTTGGATGGCGCTCAAATAACTCGGTAATGGTACTATCTACGAATCCGGACAAGTTTTGTAAGTCTTTAGCCAGTTTCATGAGCGCTTGTTTCATTCTGTCAACCAATTGGTCGGCAGACTGCTCTAAATGAGTGAGAAGTACATCCTGAGCGTTCCGTGATGTGTTCGACGACTGCCAATCAACCAATTTATCGATAGCCTCCCAATATAGTTTCTGAGAAACATCACTCACTGTGGGTACTGGACCAACTATTAACCAGTCTTTCAGAGCAGAAATCATTGGATCCGATATTTTCTGTATATCGCCATCTTCAGGATCAAAAACCAAATGACACGCCCTGGTGGCATCATCACCATGGTTGGCCAGATGGAACAGCATTGCCATCATACCTCCCACAACCTGTGGCTTATTCATTGCACGGTCTAGGTTGTCAAATTCGACGGATTCCGGCCAAACCATACGGGTGGTACTTGAAAATAACTTGGCAGCTAGCTCACGGCGAAAGGCCAAAAGAGGGACATTCCCGAAGTCACGTGCATCAGTGACACAACTTTTCCTGGCGTATCCTGATTCAAAAATGATCGACTGAACCCATGTGATTGGGAGAGGCGCAGGTACCAACAAGACACGAATTCTACCGTCAATTTCCTCAGGGAAACTAACATCGCTTACTAAACCATTCCTGTCAATAGCTTTCACTGGACCATGTAGTGAGGAAAGGTTGACGGATGCCAAGCAGGGTATGAGATGACTACATTCGCTCACAGAGTCTTTAATACATACTTCTGGGACGCTATTTGCAAACAGAGGAATCCAGCCGGGAAAGCGGCAAAGGGTATCTTGGTAATACTTATCACCAAATCCCTTGGGGGACATAATCAGGCCTGCAGCCAGCATGTAAAACAGATTGCGCTGATTGGTTACCAACAGCCATCGAATTTCTGCGTTGTCTGCTATTGGCGAATCACCAAACAAGTCGATAGTTGTTTCCATTACTTCCACTCCAAAATGTCATTGTCTGTTGGTAAAATTTCATCAATAGGGCAATGCTTGTTCTCACCTTCATATTTTTTCAACATAATGATATTGTTTATTGCTCTTGCGACCATAACGTAGAAAAGTCGCCTCTTCTGATCAACGATTTCATGGTGAAAGAAATACTCATTAATATCTGCAAGAATGACCGTATCAAACTCCAAGCCCTTACACGATTGTGCATTAATGACCATGATCCCACCTTCATCAAATAATAATTTTGAGGGGTTCATCCCATTTTTATAGGTTCGAATCTTCGGCTTTTCATTATCCAGGTTCACTTCACTTGTGTGAAGTGCTTCGATATAGCGTTCCCGCACTACGTTATTGGGAGTAATAACCCCAACAAGTACGCGTGGATTTATATCAGCCATTTTTAAAATGCTGTTAATCAGTGAAGTAAATTGGTCTTGCTTGTACTGAAGGAGTATAGGTTTCTTTGCCACCGCCCTTGCATTAGGAAGATTGGGCGGAGGGCTTGCTGGATTGCCTGTATAAAATTCCCTCGCAAGCCTGGCAATAAGGAATGTGTTGCGATAATTATCATGCAGCTCAATCACATTGCTTGGTTCAATATCAAGAACATTGCTTATCTCTTGCCGGGTACTATTTTGATCAGGAATAATTTGTTGATTTTGGTCGGCTGTGACAAAAAAGTTTTCAAATCCTAAATTCACTAATGCCTCATAAAATTGGGGTGGCATATCCTGACCTTCATCAATAATCAGATAGGGAAGTTTTGCTTTATCCTGGTTTTGAGGTTGTGCTGCAATAGTTGAATGGACTTGAGCCCAATCAACCACTCGCCAATTGCTTCCGGGTTTGTCGGGTAATTTGGGAACACGCTCATTGGTCATTACTTTGAAAGTTTTTTCAAACCAGCTTTGCCATTGCCGGCTTTGCAAGTTGTCTCCAAACAATTGCCCGCTCGCTTGATTCAAAAGATGGTTGTACACAAGAAAAATATAATCATCTCTATCTTGGCGGTGGCGCCTGGATCTTAACAGAGCAAGAACCGACTTCCCTGTTCCAGGCCCCCCGATGATCAGGTGCTGACCATCTTTAGGAAGTGCCCGCGCATCTTCCTGGCTTTTGCTAAGATCCTGAATTCCTGGAAGTTCGAATCTGCGTCTAGCCATCATTGCCCTCCAAGTCAACGCAAGCGAGAAAAGCTGTAATCCCGTTACTCTGATCACCCTTGATATATACCCGGTCCAATAAAACATTTCCGTAAGCGCAGCTCGGCTCAGGTACTAGTGAGCAAGCATGGCAAGCTGCACGGTTGAGTAAACCGGGACCTTGCCCCTCGTGTTCGGAGCAGACCGGATCCAAAGAGCACCATTCGGCATAATCGAACGCTTTTGACAATAAAGGCAAGAATCGCATAGGGGTGGCTAATTCGGCCAACCCTCCGAGTGAGCCCACCACGTCAGGAACGGCAACATAGATAAGAATACCTGACATAGGCATTGTGCTTGCCGTACAGTAGATACGCTCTTTGAGTGAAGCAGCCGGATAGCCAGCGGCTGTTTCCAGCTGTCTAATCAGAAGGTGAGCCAGTGTGTGTAGCAACAAAAACCTGGGGGAAATAACGATCACAGGTTGAAATTGCAGGCCGGTTTCTTCAAATCTGCGCTCAACAGCGTCTGTGCGTTTCCTAAGTGATCGATCAGACTCCCACCTGTTGACTGTTGCCTCATCAAAAGTGAAGAATATCCCTTCTCCATAGAGCTCAATAGCCGGAAGCCAGCTACTTTCATTAATAATATCAGGGGGCACGATTTGGCCATTCAGCCTTTGAAATCCCTTGAATACCATGATTTCCTTAAGACGATTAACGGCAACAAGACGAGCAATGGAACTTACAATTTTTCTCGGTTTTGAATCAATAGTCAACGATGATGCAATTTGCTTCCAGGCCGTCGTGTGATGAACGGTAACGAAGTCTTCGTCTTCCTCCACATTTGGAATCTCCTCAAGCAAAGCCTGATATTCACTCTCCAGCAAAATACCCTGGGTGATTTGTTTTCCGTATAAGGGATAGCCATTTTGAATCATTACCAGAGCCTTCTCTACATCCTTGGCGGAGCATCGCAAGTCACTGGCTATACTACGTAAAGCCGTCTTACGTGCTAAAGCATTCCTTGCCTGATCAATAGTTTGCCTCTTCTGCGTACTAGAATACAAGCGGTCGACTACTGACCCTTTACTAATCCGTGACTCCGGTGGAATAACCAAAGCACTGTTTGTTATTGACGAGTGGACGCGCGTATCGTTTACCTCCAAAATTTCGGCTGGTTCGTCTGGTATTTTTGGTGTTTCGTCAAATGCAATCCAAGGCTGGCGCCGGGTACGACCAAAAAAAACTCTAAGGGAATCCGGAAAATCCCCCTTTGCCTTGCAACGGCTACAGCCTATCTGTCTTCTGGATGACCCCCGATCAAACAACCGCAAATAAGCATCCTGATAATCTAGCGCACACTGTTTTTGGTTTGGTGTTCTGGCATCTCGATGAGCAAGATAGTGCCACGGTGTATCCGCCAAATGGCCATCAGCATGTACCATCACCCACGGTACCTGTTCTAGCAAGGGCTTCTTTTTACACGGATCATCGCCGTTCTCATGTGCATCCTTGTTCTGGCAGCGTGGCTCTTCACCTATTTTCAGCCCTCGCCATGGCTTGTGATATAACAACCCACAGCTTGGACATCGCATCCATGCAGGAAACCGAACTGCTGGAATACACACGCCATCAACCTTGTTATTTTCCAGCTGTTTGGCGATTGGGGGCTCTCGCAATTCTTGTTCAATGCCGAGTGCAGAACGAACTTGATCAACGTAAAGAATATTTTTCCCTGCAGGATGCCCGTCCGCTCTTCCAGTCCATGCGCGAATATCATTGACTACCATTAAATATTCCGGACCCCTCACTATGGCTCCAACAGCGCAGTGTCGCAGCAGGTGCGACAAGCGAACGGGTAGGTATTCTTTGCTCATAAGGTTTTCAAAAGTGCTGTATTTTCGACGTTGCGCATGGACTGAAGCGTAACCCAAAGCCCTTTAATTTCATCATTGTGGTTATAAAGAAGTCGGCTGGTAGTTTTATCCTTGTTGGGAGCCTGGTAATCAAGCTGAATCCGCTGTTCTTGGCAGAACTGTGCTTCTGCCAGCCAATCTTTGACTAGTCGGTCTATATGTGCGGTCGTTTCCTTCTTGTGCTCAGGATCAGCCTTTACACAGCGTCTTTTAAGGGATTCAATCACTTTTTTTACGTTCTCCCTGCTCGGATCAAACATGCCAGCCTGATTATTTTTCCTCAGGTCCTTACAGGAATGCCGAATGGCGATGACCAATGCCGCATGAAGGGCACGTTTGCGTGCCTGATAGGTATAAGGAGTGACACTGGTAGGTTCGACGAAACGGTAAAAGGAATCATGATAAGGCCTGAAGCCTTCGTAATGAGATAAACTGCGCGCTTGATCTCGGTAGTAATTTGCAAATACCAGTCCCGGAACATCGCCACGCCCAACCCTGCTACTAGCCTGAATATATTCGGCCGTGGTCAACGGTTGACCATTAATGACCATAAGAGCCAGCCTTGAAATATCCAATCCAACAGAGACCATATTGGTAGCCAGCACAGCATCAAGGCAATCTTCCTCCATGCGTGTTCGTTCGAGTCTTGAAAATGTTCTGGCGTTGTCTTCCGTACTCGAATAGCTCGTTAATTGAGCGATTCTGGCAGAGGCCCGTTTAATTACTTCTCCACCTTCGGAATCAATATCGGTTTCTTGTTGCTGGTTAATTTCATCAGTGATTCTTCGGACGATATCTCTTATATCAATATTAAAAGCATTGTGGCTGTTGCCTACCCCTTTTAGACTGCCGTGATAAAACACCTGCGACCACCAGGCTTCTAATAGATCAGCCCGGTCTTCTTCTCCTCCTTGAAACACCGCTTCGGGAGCGACATGTAAAGCAGCTGCTAAAGGTGCCATACAGCTCTGCCGATTAAGCATGGGTGCCAGATACCCTACGTACAAGCGACCCGGACATTCTTCCAAAGGTACTGTGCGCGCAAAATAGGAGTCATCACAGGAAATCCCGGGAGGAGGGAAAATCTTAAGGTCTCGCCCATAGAGTCGCTTCACTTGATGCTCAGCCATACGGATCGTAGCTGTTGCGGCAATATACTTTGGGTAAACATGGTGCTGAATCAGAACAGTATCCAGTGCCGCCTCATAGATACCCGCGACTGAGCCCAGCGCGCCAGCAATAAGATGAAGTTCGTCCTGAACAATCAGTTCTGGAGGCCTGTTGTTTATACCGAAAAACACACTGGTCCGTTCATCCCAAGCAAGGCGAGCGAACTTATCTACCGTGGCCATCAGTAATGTAGGAGGATGGTCATAGAGGGCTTCATCAACAACATTACAAGGCAAATGCCTTTGTTCCGAAAAATCGCATTTAGGATTGGTACAAAGAAAATGAAATTTCTTCTGTGTGGCGATGTAACTTTGTGGGGCATGAAACGCTGAGTCACACCACGGGCAGCGATCCAATACCAGGCTCTGCATTGCAGAAACTTTTCCTTCGCTGGCCTGGTGGACATATTTCATCGCATTCTCGAAGGTGTTGGGACTCGCGGCCTCTCCTACCCATATTCCGACAGTGATAGATTCGGTTCCCAGCCTCAAATATCTTCTGCGTATTAATTCCAGAGCACAGATCATTCGAGTTGCACGTAGAAACTGCTGCGCAGTCAAAAGCCGCAGGGTATAACGCATAATGACAGTTGTGCCTCCGCCAGAACTCGAATAGTTGAGCCTTCGCCAAACGATTAGGAAAGCAATCAAAGCCAAATAGGCTTCTGTTTTTCCGCCACCGGTAGGGAACCAGATAAGATCAACGACATCTCGAAATTCATCACCTTCATTGATGGCTGATTCGAGGACCATGAGGAGAAAAGCCAACTGAAAAGGTCGCCACCGGTACCTATCCTTTTGATGTGATTTACCGTGCACTCGGTCCACTTGCTGCATCTGGTGGAGCATGGCTTGGTTAGCCAATCTGAACGCCTGTGCGGCAAGGGGATTACTACGCAATAATGAAACACCGCCTCGCATGCGGTGGGAAGCAATTTCCATTCGTTCGGTAATACGCTTAGCTGTTTTTTTCTCATCCACTTCCAGGCTTTCAGCCAAATTCCTCTGATCAGAAATCCAATTGGAATAATCCACCACGAACCTTTCAAGCCCGTCCAGCACAGCATCACAAAGACCTGTATCTTTATTCCCGGAAGCTAAACTATGCATACTGAGAACTGAATTTTCATCACCTCCAGTATCAGCAGTAACTTGCGGGACCTCGACAGCAGGAAGGAATTCGGATTGTATTTCTGTAACGACGCCATCTTCAGCCTCCCAGTTTACGGCAGCTCCATGTCCAACAGCATAGATGTGCCTATGCTTATATTGAAGCTCTAGTTCCCGTTCTTCTTCAGACAAAAGGCTCTTATCAACATGGGGGTAGGTGGCAATTTTCCCATCATCCAGAAAACATTGTAGCGTAACCCCGAAAAGAGCCCTCTCATTTCGCTGGATTATATGTTCATTCCATTCTTGTTTGTTGAAGAGGGAGATCGTAACGATCCATCCATCTGAAAATGGCCTCCACAGAACATCTATGCCAGCACAGTGCTCCAGGACATTCCGACGCTCACTTTGTTGTTTGCGATCCTGGGACATGCGTGCTTCGAAGGTCTGGGCGTCAGCATCTCCACCAAGAGTAGTACTCGAATATTCAGCAACCAGAAATCGACCTTGTTCGTCTCGTTCCCCTGTGCGCTTGTACTGAATGGCTGAACACCTGACATGGAATCGCACTAAATCACCGCGAGTGAAGAAAGAGAAACCTACTGATGATGGAGGAATATATCGGCGCGTTCTGACAACTGGCTCGGCACCACCCTCACATATCGCATCTTCTTCATCCCCAGTGTTATCATCGACTTCATCATTTTCAAAAGCTGGATCCAAACCCACTTCACCACGCATGATCGGAAATAACACGCCTGTTGGGTATCTATCTAGTGGGCTTATGCCTTGAAGTGGGCTCTGTATTGTCGCCGGTCCAATGAGCTGTCTACGGAGCCACCGCAAGAGCCGTCTCCTACAATTTCGATAGTTCACTTAATAATTTTACCATTTATAAGAGTAGCTTAGGAGCTGCAAATAACTAACATGGGTATTTATACGCCTGAATTTGCATTAGATTAGCGTGATACGATTGAACAAAATAATGAATTATGGTTGTTCCACAGTAACTATTCAACGTGTTTAGATTTTGGTTCAGTACATAGATAACAAGTGGTCGACTGTCCATGAGTGGATAACCCGCTTACGTGCCAAAAACTATCTACTTTCACTTTGGCAGGAGTAGCCGGAGATAAAGAATCACACTTGACAGTACTCCTTTCGTACTCTATGCTGATTGCAAGAGTACGAAAGGAGTACTGTTATGTTATTACCTTCGCATCAACGCACCCTGCAGGTTATCCGCACCTATATGGAGCAGCACGGCTATGCCCCTTCCATTGCTGATATCGCACGATTGTTGGGCAATCGCTCCAAGGGGCCTGCTTTTCGTTATGTGCAGGCGCTGAAAAAGGCCGGTTATATTCACCAGATTCCTGGTCGCGCACACGGTATTGAGTTGACTGAAGGGCTTGATGTGTCGAGCAGCCTGCCTTTATTGGGTCGGATTGCCGCCGGGCGGCCGATTGAAGCCATTGCCGATGAAAGCGTGTTGAACCTGGGGGAGATGTTACTGGGGCCGGGTCGTTATGCCTTGCGGGTGGTTGGTGATTCCATGATCGAAGCCGGAATTCTGGATGGAGATACGGTCATTGTGCGGGCCTGTGATACCGCTTGTGATGGCAGTATTGTGGTGGCCTTGATTGATCATGAAGAGGCAACCCTCAAACGCCTTGGTCACAAGGTGGATGGTTCAGTGTTGTTGATTCCGGAAAATAGCAGCATGCCACCGATGATCTACCCCGCTTATCGTGTTGCCATTCAGGGAGTCGTTGTGGGCCAGTTGCGTACCTATTAGCACCGCTCAGATAACGGTACCGAACGATGGGAATATGGCGATCACCTTCGCTGATGGCTGGCTGTTGTCCCGTAATCTGGGAGCGCGCCATTGTGATGGTGGATATGGATGCTTTTTTTGCCAGCGTCGAACAGCACGACCATCCGGGCTGGCGGGACAGGCCGATAGCGATCACCAATGGTCGCCGGGGTACGTGCATTATCACTTGTTCCTACGAGGCGCGGGCCTGTGGGGTGAAAACTGGAATGCGTCTGCCACAGGCGTATCAGCTTTGTCCACAGCTGCTGCAGGTGCCGGCAACACCGCTACGCTATGCCGAGATTTCCACCACCATTATGGCGACCCTGGCGACCATTTGTCCCGATATTGAAGTCTTTTCGGTAGATGAGGCCTTTCTCGATGTCAGTTGTTGCCAGCTATTGCACGGCAGTCCTGCGCGGATTGCTAAAATGGCCAGAGAGCGTATTCTGGAAGCAACCGGATTGACCTGCTCTGCGGGTGTCAGCGGCGATAAGACGACGGCCAAGTATGCTGCCAAGCTGAGCAAGCTGAGCAAGCCGGATGGTCTGAAAGTCATTCCCCCCTGGGAATCCAGAGCGGTATTACAGGATGTGCCGGTCACCGAGTTATGTGGCATTGCCCGTGGTGTCGGCAATTTTCTGGCTCGGCACGGTGTCTATCGTTGCGGTCAGATGCAGCACCTGCCGATCAGTGTGCTGGGGCAAAGATTTGGTAACCCGGGTCGGCGCATCTGGTATATGGCCCAAGGCCTGGATCCGGATCCGGTACAGTCCGCAGTGGCACCACCAAAGTCCATCGGCCATGGCAAGGTGATGCCACCCAATACCACCCGTATCGAGGTGATCAAGACCTATTTGTGGCATATGGCCCACAAGGTGGCGCAGCGCCTGAGAAGGCACGACCTGTGTGCCAGCCGTTTTTATATTGCTTTGCGCACCCAGTATCAGGGCTGGCTGAAAACCGTCGAGACGACGGCCATAGCCTGCGATGACGGACAGCAGATCGGCCGACTTTGTGAGCGGTTTTTGCAGCACTACTGGCACGGCCAGGGCGTGTGTCAGGTGCAGTTGACGGCACTGGATCCGCATTGCGACCGCCAAATTGATTTATTCCAGCAGCCGAATCCGCACAGAATAGCCGTCAACCAGGTAATGGACCGGATCAACAACCGATTTGGGTCGTTGACGCTGGCTTCAGCACGCTTGTTGCGGCGTTCCGATATGCCCGATGTGATCGCCCCTTCGTGGCGCCCCGAAGGGCACAGAAAAACGGTCTGACAAGTCGCGGTAAAGTTCGTGCCTGTTACAGAATAGGTACGATCATCAAGGCTACGATATTCATAATCTTGATTAGTGGGTTAATGGCCGGACCCGCTGTATCTTTGTAGGGATCGCCAACAGTATCACCAGTCACTGCTGCCTTGTGAGCATCGGAACCCTTGCCACCTAAATTTCCATCCTCGATGTATTTTTTGGCATTATCCCAGGCGCCACCACCGGTAGTCATGGAAATGGCCACAAATAGCCCCGTCACGATGGTGCCGATGAGCACACCACCCAATGCTTCTGGGCCGAGAGTCAGACCAACAATAATCGGCACTACTACAGGCAGTATAGAAGGAATAATCATTTCCTTGATCGCAGCCTTGGTCAGCATATCCACTGCCCTGGAGTAATCCGGGGTTTGGGTGTGATCCATAATGCCTGGCATCTCCTTAAACTGACGACGCACTTCATTCACAATCCCGCCAGCTGCACGACCCACGGCTTCCATCGCCAAGGCGCCGAAGAGATAGGGAATCAGGCCGCCGATAAACAGACCGATGATGACCATGTGGTTAGACAGATCAAAACTCACTGCCACACCATTGTTATGTTGTAGTAGGGCTTCGGTGTAATCGGCAAACAGTACCAGGGTTGCCAGACCGGCCGAGCCAATAGCATAGCCCTTGGTAACAGCCTTGGTCGTATTACCCACAGCGTCCAGCGCATCGGTCGTCTTTCGGACATCTTCCGGCAAATTCGCCATTTCAGCAATACCACCGGCATTGTCAGTAATCGGCCCGTAGGCATCAAGTGCCACAATGATGCCGGTCATGGATAGCATGGAAGTTGCAGCAATCGCAATCCCATACAGCTCAGCCAGACTATAGGCCACATAGATAGATACACATATTGACAGTACTGGCAGAGCCGTTGATTTCATGGACACGCCCAGTCCCGCAATCACGTTGGTGCCGTCACCGGTTGTAGATGCCTCGGCGATACGCTTTACCGGTGAGTACTCCGTTGCCGTGTAGTACTCGGTAATAACGATCATGGCGACGGTCAGAATCAGGCCAACCAATGCTGAACCGAACAATTGCATAGTGCTGTAGTGGCCATTGCCAGCCATCATCGTGGCGGTAATGAAGTAGAAAGCTATGGCCGAAAGAACAGCCGCTATGATGGTACCCCGATACAGGGCATTCATAATTTTGCCACCTTCATTAATCCTGACAAAGAAAGTGCCAATGATGGATGCGATAATGGATGCGCCACCTAGCACCAGCGGGTACAGGATAGCCGTGGTGCCGAAGTCCTTCATGACCATGCTACCCAAAATCATGGTGGCTACCAACGTGACTGCGTAGGTTTCAAACAAATCCGCTGCCATACCGGCGCAGTCACCCACATTATCCCCGACATTATCGGCGATCACCGCTGGGTTACGTGGGTCATCTTCAGGAATACCGGCTTCCACCTTACCGACGATATCCGCACCTACATCTGCACCCTTGGTGAAAATACCACCACCTAAACGTGCGAAAATAGAAATCAGGGAACCCCCGAAGGCCAGACCAACCAGTGAATGTACCGAACTTGTCGACCCCATCATCTCCAGGATACTGTAATAACCGGCAACACCCAGCAAAGCCAGGCCCACTACCAGCATGCCGGTAATGGCGCCGCCTTTGAAGGCCACTTGTAGACCAGCATTCAGGCCGTCACGAGATGCTTGTGCTGTTCTCGAATTGGAGCGTACGGAAACATTCATACCGATATAGCCTGTAGCACCGGACAGGACTGCGCCAATGACAAAGCCAATTGCGGTTTCGGCACCTAATGCCAAGGCAATAGCAACAGCCAGGACAACCCCAACTATGCCGATGGCCATATACTGTCGATTAAGATAGGCAGTGGCCCCTTCCTGGATTGCCTGAGCAATTTTTTTCATTTCATCAGTACCCTGCGGCATACGCATGATACTTGAAATGGAAACAGCGCCATATAGAATGGCAAGCACTGCCGCAGCAAGTGCAAATATTAGCTCGGGACCCATGGAACAACCTCCTCGTTAAAAAAATCTGAAAAATTAGTGAGTGGATACGCCCTTTTTCGGTGGATGCTAGTTAATTGACCTAGTGCTGGAAGGTGAATAGTGCTATAGGCACGGTAGGCGTAGTAGAATTGTAGCCGTGAAGCTCGGCCGCTAGGGTAGTCAATCTCTATTCGTAAGGCAAGGTATTTGGGAACTATTCAGCGTACAAGAGCGGTGAGCTGATGGTAGGTTACACTCATTACTTTCCTCGCTTCAGTGGTATATAATTCATCCTCGAAAAAACCGTGAAATTATACCATTCATTTCCTGGTATGTGCTTCGTTGTTTGCATTTATCCGTTACATTTCAGGCAGCAAAAGCCTGTATTGAATACTGGAAAATTCTATGATCACCTCTATGGCCACTGTACTGCGCATTGGTACCCGTCGTAGCCCGTTGGCCTTGTGGCAGGCTGGGCATGTGGCCGGTTTGTTGCAGGAGATGCATCCGGAAATACGCATTGAGCTGGTCAAAATAATGACCCAGGGCGATAAAATTCTCGATGTGCCGCTCGCTGCAGCAGGTGGTAAAGGCTTGTTTCTCAAAGAACTGGAACAAGCATTGCTTGATAAACAGATTGATCTGGCGGTTCATTCTATGAAAGATGTACCGGTCCATTTTCCCGAGGGCCTGCATATTCCAGCCGTATTGATGCGTGAAGACCCTCGGGATGCGTTTGTTTCCAATCACTACGAAACACTGCAAGACCTACCACAGGGGGCGGTTATTGGAACCTGCAGTCTGCGCAGGCAAAGTCTGCTACGGGGCTGGCGTAGTGACTTGATGATCAAGGATCTGCGGGGTAATGTGAATACCCGGTTGCGAAAACTGGATGATGGCGAATTTGATGCGATCATTTTGGCAGTAGCGGGGCTGAAGCGGCTGGGTTTTGATGAGCGGATTCGGCAAGCGATCGACAAGGATCTTTTGTTGCCAGCAGTCGGACAAGGCATAGTGGGGGTGGAGTGTCGTATTTCAGATCAGAAAACCAATAATTTGTTGAAACCACTGCATCATCTTAACTCAGCACGTTGCCTGGCGGCAGAACGAGCCGCCAACGCAGCCCTGGATGGCGGCTGCCAAGTACCGTTGGCGGTGCACGCAGAGCAACAGGGCCGAAAGCTGCTGCTGCAGGGGTTTGTGGGTCGGCCAGATGGCTCGAGATTATTACGTGCCCGAGTCAATGCCGATATTGATAATGCGGCGGCTGCTGGCGAACAAATTGCGGCAGATTTACTGCAGCAAGGTGCCAAGCAGATATTGGATGAAGTCTATCAGCAACACTAACCTGGTTGGCTTAACGGTTCTCAATACCCGCCCCTCCCGGCAGGCCAGGGCATTGGGGCAGGCCATTGACCAGTCCGGTGGCCAGCAAATCGCTTTTCCAGCGCTGGTGATACAACCTTTTTTTAGTCGTCTGGCGATGACAATACTGGCGAGCGGGCAGCATTTTGATGTTGTTATTTTTGTCAGCGCCAACGCCGTCACTGTGTTGCAACGATTACTGTCTGATGATGCCAGGATCGATTCTGAACAGCGACAAAAGGTAGCTACGACACTGGCCGGGTTGACAGAAAATACAACCGTCATCGCAGTGGGTGAAGCCACCGCTAATGTGCTACGTAGCCACGGCTTGCAACCACTGATTCCAGAACAGGGTGATTATCGCTCTGAAGCGTTATTACAGTTGCCCATTCTCCAGAATGCCGCCAAGCATAAAATTCTTCTGGTCAAGGGGGAAGGGGGTAGAAATTTACTGGCAGACATACTGCGCAAAGTCGGGGCAACGTTGTCGATACTGGAATGCTATCGCCGTCTGCCCAGCAATGCGGATCCACAGCATGTCAGTGCTGGGCTGGAGAGAGGAGTGATTGATATCGTGATTGTTACCAGTATCGACAGCGCCGCTGCTTTATTAGCCCATTTTGGACAGGAGCAGCGTCGCCGGTTACTGGATCTTCCCTGGTTGGTTTTGAGTGAGCGGATGCAGCAAACCTGTCGCCAACTCGGCTGTAACAATCGCTTGCTGGTTCCCGCACAAATAAATCAGCAAGGGATAGTGGCCTGTCTGACAGACTGGTGGCATAATGAATTTTCAGGCCAAATAGACTAATGGGGCCGAGTTGCCTGGTCAATAGAATCAACGACCGGTGTATGACAATCATGTGACTGATAAACTTATGGCAAAATCCAAACAAAACGACGAGACACCAGGGTCTGATGCAGATACAGGGCAGGAGCCTCATGAGGCTATCGACGATACTTCGTCACCCACGACCACATCGGAGCAAGCTGTAGAGAGTACCGAAGTACGAGGCGCAGCGGCACCTCCCGCAGCAGCACCTCCTGAGACAGCTCAGGCCGGGGATCGAAAGGTTGGTTCAGCCAGCAAGAATATTGCGCTGTTTGCACTTTTTTTCAGCTTGATGGCAGTGGCTGCTGCTGTAATCCTCTGGTATCGGGTGGATGTCGAGTCAAGGCTACAGGTAGGTGAAGTACGAACCGGGTTATCAGCCATGCAGGGCCGGGTTGATGATTTTCGGAGCAGCCAGCGTGATCTACTGGCAACACAGAAAACACTACAGCAAGAAGTGCAGGCGATCCCGGGTAAGCTGGATGATCTGCAGCGGCAATTGAGTAAAACGGACCAGCGGCTTGCCGGCAATCTCGATACCCTGAAAAATTCATTGCAACGCCTATATAGTGAATTGAACCGTAGCGTTGATACCTGGGCCAAGGAAGAGGTTGAACAATTGTTGGTGGTGGCTAATCAACGTCTGCAGCTGGCCGGTGACAGCCATATGGCGCTGGCAGCCATTCAGCTTGCGGATCAACGTTTGCAGAAAATCGGTGACCCTGCCTTCACGGAAGTGCGGACGTTGCTTGCCAGTGAAGTCACTGCATTGAAAAATCTCCCAATAATTGATCGTACCGGGATGGCTTTAAAAATAGCCAGTTTAGCCAATTCGGTTCCGAAATGGCCATTAAAATCAATGCCAAAAGCCCGTAAACCGGTTGTAGATTCAAGTGCAGATACAAATTTAGCTAATTGGCGTAACCAACTACAAAGTATTTGGCAGGATCTGAAAACCTTGGTCAGGATACAGAATCTTGAACAGCCAAAAAAAGCCCTACTGGCACCCGATCAGCGGTATTTTTTGGTACAAAATCTGCAAATAACTTTACGTGCTGCAGGTTTGGCGCTCCTGCAGTCGGATCAGAAACTGTTTCGTCTGCAATTGGGGACTGCAGCACAATGGCTGCAGGATTATTTTGCAAAGAGTCCGGGTCGCAAAGCTGCCCTCGCGGCTCTGGCCGGATTGCAAAAAGCCGAGATACGTCCGGCGATGCCTGATATATCGGCTTCCTTACTCGCCTTGCGTCGTCTGCGTAAAACGCAGAATCGTCAATGAAAGTTCTGGCTCTGGTATTTTTGACGCTTGTCGGTGCCATTTTTGGTACCCATCTCGCAAAAGTAGATCCGGGATATGTGCTCCTGACCCGGGGTCACTGGAGCGCCGAGTTGTCGTTGACGGTATTTTTATTTTTGTTGTTCGGTGCGGTCCTGCTGTTGTACTGGCTAATCAGATTTTTCGGTAGCGTAGTGCGTTCCCCGAAACGTTTCGGATCTTGGCGCCAACGTCGGGGAAGCAACCGTCGCTTGCAAAAAGCCGCAAAAGGCCTTACAGAACTTGTCGAAGGTAACTGGGTGAAAGCTGAGCAGGTACTGAAAAATACCACGGAGGATGGGCCAATCCCGGTACTGGGCTATCTGGCTGCTGCCTATGCAGCACAACAGCAGGGGCGACTGGAAAATCGTGACCAATATCTGGCTAAGGCCGGTGAGGCAGATCTTGCAGGTAGTTTGGCCGTCGGCCTGACCCGGGCACGTTTGCAGATGAATGCTCAGCAGTGGCAGGAGGCGCTCGCTACCTTACAAAGCCTGAAGGGTCAGCAGCCACGCCATCCACGGGTGTTACAATATTTGCTGGAAGTGTATCAGGCACTCGGTGACTGGCGACTCTTGCTGGAAACCCTGGCGACTGCAATAAAACTGAAAGTACTGCCACAGCAGGATTTGCAGGCGCTGAAATTGCAGGCTTGTGAATCGTTGCTGGCTTCGGCATCCGTAGATCGTGAAAGCCTTGTTGCGCTTTGGAACACGTTTGATAAGTCATGCCAACAACAGCCAGTGTTACTGGCCTTATATGCCGAGCGAATGCTGCAAGTTGATGCGGGTGACTTGGTTTCTCCAATGCTACAAAAGACACTAAAGCGAAAGATGGATGACAAATTGCTGGAAGTCTATGCCCGATTCAAAGGGGATGCCATCCAGCAAATTGGCTTCCTTGAAGGTCTGTTAACCAACCATCCCCGCAATCCCATGCTGTTACAAGCTACTGCACAGTTGTGTTTGCGGGATAAGTTGTGGGGCAAGGCGCGCGGTTATCTTGAGTCCGCTATTGCGGAAGGTGCCGATCACTCCGCTTATCTCAAGCTTGGTGATTTGTATGCACAGCTTGGTGAGTCAACCAAGGCCAGCGAATGCTTTCGCAAGGGATTGGTGCAAAGCCAGCATATCGCGGTACAGCTGTTCTCCGATTCTCAGGTGGATTCTTTGGTGCCTGCTGTCACAGTGGCGTTGAATTCGAAGGAATCATAAAAGAATCGGTCATTGCTCAGACCACGCGCTGCAAAAGTACCACGCGCTGCTGCAATCATTGGCGGCGGACCACTGGCATAAAGATCAAACTCGGTTAAATCCGGGTAGTGCCGCAGTAGTGCTTCGTGCACCCAGCCAGAGGCTCCATCCCAGGTACCATCCACAGCTTCCGATAATACCGGCGTGTACTGGAAATTCTTCAATTTATCACACCATGATCGCAACATGGTATCCGCGTACAGATCCGCTTTGTTACGTACACCCCAGAACAGGTGAATGGAACTGCGGGTGTTGTGTTGTAACTGTTGCTCAAGTATGGCCTTGGCTGGAGCCAAGCCAGTACCACCAGCCAGCATCAGTACCGGACGACTACTATCCTGGCGCATAAAAAAAGTCCCAAGAGGACCCTGAATTCTCAGGATGTCTTTGATTTTTAGCTGTTTGAATACATGCTCGGTAAAGTCACCTCCTTCTACGTGACGAATATGCAGTTCCAGCTGATTGTCATCGGAGGGGGCGTTGGCGATAGAGAAACTGCGGCGTCTACCATTATCAAGCAACACGTCAAGATATTGTCCAGGGAGAAAGTCGAAGATTTTCTCTTTGGGTAGCTGTAATCGTATCCGCATCACATCGTCGGTCAGTCGGGTCATACCGGCAACGCGTGACGGTAGGGTGTGGATTTTCAGTGAAGCCGCAGCCGCACCAATTTCAGCGGCATCCAGGGTCAGGTCACTACAGGGAATGGCCTGACACAACATCACCATGCCGGTAGCATGTTCTTGTTCTGAAAGTGCCGCCGGTCGCTCATCCTTTTCAGCGTAGCGAATCGAGCCTGCAGTCAACATCGTTTTGCAACTGCCACAGACGCCACTGCGGCAACCATAGGGAAACAGGATGCCGAGACGCAATGCCGCATCGAGTATAGATTCATCTTTATTGACAGTGAACTGCGTTCCAGTGCGATGGTTGGTAACACGATAACTCATAATCAATCCTGTGGCTGCGCTTTGAAAGGTTATCCGTGGCCGGCGTAGTTAAGCACCATCGGCCAGCCAGGTTGCAACCTGCTCGCTGTAGTAACTCAACGTTCCATCAGCCCCGGCTCGCTTACAGCCGAGCAAGGCTTCAAGCACGACGGCCTTTTCATTCAGCCAGCCATTTTGGGAGGCGGCCTTGAGCATGGCATATTCGCCACTGACCTGATACACGAAGGTGGGAACCTGTAATGTGCTTTTGACACGTTGCACGATATCCAGGTAGGGCATACCGGGTTTGACCATAACCATATCGGCGCCTTCCTGCAAGTCCATGGCCACTTCATACAGCGCTTCGTCACTGTTGGCAGGATCCATCTGGTAGGTATATTTATTAGTACCACCAAGATTCCCGGAGGAACCGACAGCATCACGAAAAGGACCGTAGAATGAAGAGGCATATTTTGCCGAATAAGCCATAATTCGGGTGTTGATATGGCCCGCCGCTTCCAGGGCCTGGCGGATGCTACCGATGCGGCCGTCCATCATATCGGAGGGAGCGACGATTTGTGCGCCCGCATCAGCGTGGGAAAGTGCCTGTTTGACCAGTGCCGTGACCGTCAGGTCATTAACTACGTAGCCCTGATCATCGATTAGCCCATCCTGGCCATGACTGGTGAATGGATCCAGAGCCACATCCGTCATAACACCCAGATCCGGAATTTGGTCAGTGATCGCACGAATCGCACGTTGCAGCAAACCTTCAGGGTTCCATGATTCTTCGGCAGTCAATGATTTTTTTTCGGTCGCGACCACCGGGAATAAGGCTACAGCAGGAATACTCAGTGCAGCTAGTTTTGCACATTTTTCCAGCAGCAGGTCAATACTCAAGCGATGAATGCCTGGCATGGAACCTACCGCTTCACTATGGTTAGTTCCTTCGCAGACAAACAAAGGTTGAATGAGGTCGGCCGTACCAAGGCTATTTTCGGCCATCATACGTCGGCTGAAATTGTCACGGCGCATCCGCCGCGAGCGGCAGCTGGGAAAGTTACGAAAGACGACTTGCGGATTCATGATGGTGTATTTTATTGCCCGCTGTTCTGGAAGACACGCTAACCGAGAGAGGGTTGAGTTCCTCGTCCAGCACATCACAGAGTTGCTTGAAAATTTGTGTAGCAGGCTGTGTTGGGTCGATGGTGCGGAGTTTCTGTTGTGCACTGTAATAATCTACAAGACGGACGGTCTTCTTGTGATAGTCCTCAAGGCGAAGATTGATGGATTGCTGGTTGTCATTGGCCCGGTGTTGTAGTGTATTCCCGCATTGATCACAGATATCCGTACTGGCAGGTGGTGCGGTATCAACATGATAGACCGTACCACAACGGTCACAGACCAGACGGCCACACAAACGTTGTCTGGCGATATCGAAATCCAGATTGAAATGCAGAACGACTTCAACGGCACGATTTACCCAGGCCAGGCGGCTGTCGAGTTCCTGGGCTTGTCCGATACCATGAGGGAAGCCGGCCATGATAAAGCCGGCATTGGTATCTCTCAGCTTCAGTCGTTGGTCCAGTAGATCGATAATGATGTCATCTGCCACAGCCTCACCATTGCGCATAGATTTTTGAATCTGAGGATCTTCGGATTTACTTAATATTTGTCCAGATAACAGACAGGCAACACGATAGTGCTTAGCCAGTTTATGTGCCTGGGTTGCTTTTCCAGAGCCGGGAGGGCCAATAAGAACGACACGCATGAGCTTGTTCTCCCTCTAACGGAGGTTTTTCGGTAGTAAATCGGTGCGGATTTTTCGACCGCGGTACACTACCTTCCCGAAGGAAGTTCGTCAATCAAAAATAACGAAAAAACCGTAGTAATAAAGGTAGTCCCCCAGGAGGCCGCCCGAGAACAGGGGCCGTAGTGAGGGAAAGCTATTTTGAGGGTAACTACCCAGCTTGTCCATGATTTGCACGATAACTGCACCAAACATACTCGAGTGCAGGAGCACACTGCGCGTGTTTTCCTTTTTCTTGAACAAATCGTAACGATTCAGCGTGTTTAGATTTTGGTTCAGTACAAGGCATATTCGCACGGAGAAT
>DRJH01000008.1 GCA_011052285.1 Gammaproteobacteria bacterium | reverse complement strand
TGAGTCGGCTACGCAGTACAGAAATTGGATGTAACAGCGGTATGGGTGCTGCAGCGCTGCGCAAACCAGCGGCCAGATGCAAGGCACAACCAATATTGGAGGTTACCACCACATCCGGCTTAATCCTGTCGATCGCCGCAAGTTTGGGTTGGCGCAGACCGGTGGCAAGTTGCGGGTGAGTCAGGTGCTGGATCCCCGCCGCACCACAGCAGACGGCGTTGTGGTCGATGGCGACCAGCTCAACCCCCGGCAACCCGGCAAGTAATTGATACGGTGTGCAAGCCCTGCCTACCACATTACGCAAGGTACAGGGGTCATGGACCGCCACCTTCAACGCTGTGGAAATGAACCGCTGTGCCGTAAATTTGCCTTCCCGAGCCAGAAAATCACTGATGTCTGTAATCCTGGCGCTGAATGCTTGTGATGCTGTGGTTGATAATTGTTGCCCATAATCCAGCAACATGGCTGTACAACCGCTGGATGTGGTGAGGATGGGGGCGGATTCGTGGTCTGTAAAGGCCCTGATATTCTGCTTCGCCACACGGCACCCTGTGCTTTGGTCTCCATGGTGGAAATGCAGTGCACCGCAACAATTCTGTTGTTTGGGGACCGTGACCGCAAAACCCGCCTGGCCTAGTAAAAAAATGGCATCACGCAAGGTTTGTTGATCAAAAATTTGCGCTACACAGCCCAGAAACAACAGCACCTGACCACGGTATTCTGTAACTGCCGGATAATGGCCTGCCCAGTGCTGTATAGCCGGAATTTGTGGTAGCCCCTGCTCGATTGAAGACAGTTTCAAGATTTTTTGCAAACCACTGCGGCGCATCAGTATGGGCAATTTTGCGCGCTGGTAAAACCGCAGCGACCAACCTGCCCAGCGTAACCACTGCGGCTTAGTCAACAATCCAGCACCTACCCTCCAGGCCAACGATGCGGTTACCGTGGGCCTGTGTTGTTCCTGTAAGAACAATGTCTGATCCAGCAGGTAACGATATTTCACCCCTGCCGGGCAAGCACTCTCGCAAGCACTACAATGCAGGCACCGGGATAGGTGTTGTCGGGCTCGCGGTTGATCCAGCGTAGTGGTGGCCAACAGGCGCATCAATAGCAAGCGACCGCGTGGAGATTCATTTTCATCCTGGTAGAAGGCATAGGTCGGGCAATGCGGCAGGCAAAGACCACATTGCACACAATGGGTGGTGCCACGAACCAGTTGGGATATAACCGGATTGATATCACTCACGGAAAATCACTCGTCGTTAACATTTATGCCCGATTCGCTGTTCTGTCGAAGTTTCCCGTATCGGGACAGGCCGCAGTAGAAAGGCAAATGATATCATTATGCGATCGATAGTAGATGTTCCGGAAAGAGTCAGCCGGTTTAAAAATCACATGGAGGCCTCTTAATGACTGATGGAAAACCCGGTGTAGCAAAGCTTCTTCCCGCCACCATTGAATGGCGCGATGATGCCTTGTATCTGCTTGATCAGACCCGCCTGCCGGCAGCAATAATCATCGAAAAACAGCTGTCCGTAGAGCAGGTCTGGGCATCGATCAA
This sequence comes from Gammaproteobacteria bacterium, assembly GCA_011052285.1. Classification (GTDB taxonomy): domain Bacteria; phylum Pseudomonadota; class Gammaproteobacteria; order Arenicellales; family DRJH01; genus DRJH01. The sequence goes on along the minus strand of DRJH01000008.1, from coordinate 8,232 downwards.
GGCTCTTAAGGTACGTGGTGCCCCGGCCATAGGTGTCGCTGCCGCCTATGGCCTGTGTTTGGCGATGCAGCCGTTTTGTGATCTGCCGGCCACCAATTTTTTGCAACAACTGGCATTACAAGCCCAATACCTGGACAGTGCCCGTCCAACCGCTGTCAATCTGGGCTGGGCCCTGCGTCGCATGCAACAATGCCTGCCAACCTCCAGCTCGTCAAGTGCCAAACTCTATACCTTGCTGGTTGCTGAAGCTCACAAAATCCATGTACAAGACCGCCAAATATGCCAGGCCATAGGCGACGTTGGTGTAACCCTGATTACCGATGGCATGGGTATTCTGACCCATTGCAATGCCGGTGCGCTGGCCACTACAGGATTGGGTACCGCCACAGCACCACTGTATGTGGCACATCAGCAGGGCCTGCAGTTTTCGGTCTACGCAGATGAAACGCGCCCTTTGTTACAAGGGGCCCGCCTGACCAGTTGGGAATTGCATCAATCGGGTGTGAATGTGACCCTGATTACCGATAACACGGCGGCTCGGATGATGGATGAAGGCCGGATCGACCTGGTGATGGTGGGAACCGACCGGGTGGCCGCCAATGGCGATGTTGCCAACAAGATCGGAACCCTGGGAGTCGCTATACTGGCTCGATATTTTGCCCTGCCATTCTACGTCGCCTGCCCTTCAACGACCATCGATCTTGCGACTGCTTGTGGGAACGATATTCCCATCGAAGAACGTGCTGCCAGTGAGGTCACACACTTCGGGCAGCAGGCAACTGCTGCAAAGAGTATTCGGGTACGCAATCCGGCTTTTGATATCACCCCGGCTGCCCTGGTCACCGGGATTATTACCGAACGAGGCATTGTCCACCCACCTTTTGATCGTGCACTACAGCAGTTATTTGGTTGATACTGACCCGGCTGTATGTTTGCTCCTGGTAACTACTCCTCATCCATCAGTCCCGGCAGAAAGTCCCGGAACGTGGTACGCATGAAAGCATCTACCGTAGCGGGGCGGGAATGGCAATCAAGCAATAGTGATTGATATATTCCAGAAAGTAAATGGGGTGAATACTGTCGCGATAATCGCCCCTGAATCATCGGAAGCGTATCTTTTTGCAGGCGTTGCCGGGCGTCCGGTGGTGCTTCTCCGGTGATACAGGCGTACAGGGTGGCGCCAATGGCATACAAGTCTGTCCATGGCCCCATCTCTCCTTGTTGATATTGCTCAGGTGCGCTATAGCCGGAGGTGATGGTCTGTATGCCTGCAAAGTGCTTGCCGGGTTCATAGTATTGCACAGCGCCGAAATCAACCAACAAGGGAGGTCCGGAACTACGCAACAGAATATTGGCCGGCTTGATATCAAGATGCAAAAATCTACTGCCATGTAAGGCTCGCAACCCGGATAACACCGCTGGCACCACCTTCACCAGTGCCGGTTGTGGAATCCTGCCATGGTGTTGTTTCACCAACCAACGTAAATTTCGACCCTCCACATGTTCCATCGCTAGATAAGCGCTGGAATTACAGCGAAAAAAATTGAAAACGTTTACAATATTGGGATGTTTAATACCAGCCAGCGCAGCGGCTTCAGCAAGGAACTGCTGTAAACCGAGAATATAGGTGGGTTTTGTTTGCTCACTCACCGCTTGGAGTCTGCCACCGGGCACTCGCTGGGTGATCTTGTCCGGGTAGTATTCCTTAAGTACGACTTTATCCTGAGTATTGATGTCAGAAGCCAGATAGATCAAACTGAAACCGCCACTGCTGATTACTCGCTCAATTCGGTAGCAGTCAAGCAGATAGCCCCGGGTCAACGGTATTCGCTGTAAACCTGACATCACCTAAACTACACTTCCACTACCTAATGAGAACATGATACACCTCGCGGAAACCCTCACGGTATGGCGACCGACTGAAGCTACCATCACTCTCCGGCCACCATCACTGTCCGGCCACCATCACTGTCAGGCCGCCATCACCGCCAGGGCAAAAACACCTGACACACCAATCAAGGATAGCAGCTTATGAGCCATAGTATGACGGGTTTTGCCAGATCACAAACAAGCACGGACTACGGAGCCCTGACACTGGAGATACGCAGCGTTAATCATCGTTATCTGGATATCGCCCTGCGTTTACCGGAGGAACTCCGGCAGCTTGACCCTGAATTTCGCCAACAAATCAAAAATTACCTCAGCCGGGGGCGAATCGATTGTCAGTTACGACTGGATACCGGAGGCAAGCGACAAGAGGCACTGGACAGCGTCTGCATCGATAGTTTGCTGGAATTACAACGACAACTGCTACAAAAATACCCGGATTGTCAGAACCTGACTGTGGCCGAGATTCTAAACTGGCCCGGTGTTCTATCGCCATTGGCCGCTGATGAACAGCAGCTGTTAAATGCAACCCGGGAACTGCTGGTCAACTGCCTGGATTCTTTGCAAGACAGTCGGCGGCGTGAAGGAGGCAAACTGGTTTCCTGCGTACGAGAACGACTCATAAAGGTCCGACAACTGACAGAAGATGCTCTGGCACAACAACCTCAGGTCCAGCAACAATTGCGTACACAGCTCAAGCAGCAGCTGGCAGAATTACAGCAACAGTTGGATACAACACGCCTTGAGCATGAAATTGTCAGCTTGGTCCAAAAAGCGGATATCGCCGAAGAACTCGACCGGTTACTAATGCACACGGATGAAGTTAACCGGGTGCTCGGACAGGAGGGCGCGATAGGTCGGCGTCTGGATTTTATTATGCAAGAGCTGAATCGGGAGGCCAATACCCTTGGCTCGAAAGCGGCAACAGCCATCATCAGCCAAATTGCGGTAGAGCTGAAAGTTTTAATCGAGCAGATGCGAGAACAAATCCAAAACATTGAGTAACGATTCAGCGTATTCATCTTTTGTCCCATTACGGCGTTATGTTCGTACTCAAATGGTCACATAGGTCCTATATGCTCACATTCTCCGTGCCAACATGCCTGGTACTGAACCAAAATCTAAACACGCTGAATCGTTACGAATAAACTACAATACTACAATATACGGCCTTGCCTGATTTTTGTTAACTACCTCGATTCTCACTACATAGCCATTAAGTATTCGATTCAACATTATGGAAAAATCCACCGTAAAGCAACTTGCCAGCACTACCACTTCAGCTTCCGTACAGGCTCCTGGAATCTTCATCCTTTCAGCCCCCTCAGGGGCTGGCAAAACCAGTCTTGCCAGAGCCTTACTACAACAGTTTCCGAGTCTGGATTTTTCTGTCTCGCACACCACGCGTTGTGCCCGCAACGGGGAAGTGGATGGGCGGGATTATCATTTCGTCAGGATTGAGGAATTTGAGCGCATGCAAGACGCGGGTGAATTTGTCGAATACGCCAGCGTTTATGACAATTGGTATGGTACCTCAAGACAAGCCATTGCAGCGGTATTGCAACGGGGCCATCATGCTCTGCTGGATATAGACTGGCAGGGGGCCAGAAAAGTGCGTAAAGTACTGCCTCATGCAGTCAGTATTTTTATTATGCCACCCAGTTTGGAGATCTTGCGCCAACGTTTGCAGCAGCGAGGTCAGGATTCCGTGCAAACAATTGAGCGCAGAATGGGTCAGGCACAGTCTGATATAGCGCATCAGGACGAGTATGACCATATTATTATCAATGATGATTTTTCGACGGCTGTCAACCATCTACAGCAAGTGATTCTTGCTGAGTCTGACGGGGTCGACTCACCTCTCGCCCAGCGAGAATTTAATGCATAATGAGGTGTAAGAATGGCACGAGTCACAGTAGAGGATTGCCTGGAGCATGTTGAAAATCGTTTTCAGTTGGTTCTGGTTGCGAGCAAACGCGCCCGACAGATCGCCGATGGAGCGGAACCACTGGTTGAGCCCGACAATGATAAGCCGACCGTGATCGCGCTGCGTGAAATCGCCGAGCAACTGGTCACCGCGGATATCCTCGATGCCCGCCAGGAGGATGCTGCGATCATGGCCGCTGCAGAGGCCAAGTTCAGTGGCATCAATAAACCGACGGAGGATGAACGGACGGATGGTACTGAAGCCACTACAGATTCTGTCACTGAAAAAACACCTAACCTCTAAATCGGTAGAAGGTGGTGGGGAAACATTAACGTTTCCCCACAAACCAGCAAAGGCACTGTTCGAGATTCTGGAAACCTATCTGGAAGTGGCGGAGGTGCGTGCAGTTTATGAGGCCTATCATTTTGCGGTCAAAGCCCATGCTCCGCAGAAGCGTAGTAGTGGTGAACCCTATATCCATCACCCCCTGGCGGTTGCCAGTATCCTGACTGAAATTCACATGGACTACCGTACCCTGATGGCTGCGATACTGCATGATGTGATCGAAGATACCGGCTGTACCCGTAACCAGCTGGCGGTGCGTTTCGGCAAGGACGTAGCGGAAATGGTCGAGGGCGTCAGTAAAATCGGCAAAATCAGCTTTCGCAATGCCGAGCAAGCCGAAGCGGAGAATTTTCGCAAAATGTTGCTGGCGATGTCCAAGGACCTGCGGGTGATTTTCATCAAATTGGCCGATCGCTTGCACAATATGCGTACACTGGGTGCCCTGCGTACCGAAAAAAGATGGCGAATTGCCCACCAAACCCTTGATATCTATGCCCCACTGGCCAATCGGCTCGGTATGTACCAGTGGTGTCGGGAGCTTGAAGACCTGAGTTTTTCCCATATGTACCCCATGCGTTACAAATTGCTTGAGGAAGGACTGCGCAGACGCCGTGGTCACGGCAAGAATGTCGATAAAAAGCTGAGTGCCGTTCTGGAAAAACGCCTGCGACAGGAAGGAATACAAGCGGACATTCAAGCTCGCCAAAAAAATATCTACGGCATCTATCGAAAGTTACGCGAAAAACACCTGACGCTCCGCTCCCTCAACCAACTCACGGATGTTTTCGGACTGCGGATTATTGTCAATACGGTGACTCGCTGCTATCAGGTTCTGGGCATAGTACACAACCTCTGTAAGCCAGTACCTGGTCGCTTCAAAGATTACATCGCCATCCCCAAGGCCAATGGCTACCAGTCCCTGCATACCGTGGTGTACGGTATGTTTGGCGAACGTGTTGAAGTGCAGATTCGAACGGAACAGATGCATCGGGTTGCCGAAACGGGTATTGCCGCGCACTGGCTTTACAAAAGCCGCTCCAGACAGGATGAGGCACCGCAGCGCATGGCCCGGGAATGGCTGCTCGATCTGCTCAGTGACCAACAACATAATCCCAACCCGGGGGAATTTCTGGAACATTTGAAAACCGATCTGTTTCCTGATCAGATCTATGTTTTTACCCCCAAGGGTGCAATCAAAAAGTTCCCGAAGAAAGCCACAGCTCTTGATTTTGCTTATGCCGTACACAGTGATATCGGGAATCGTTGCACTGGCGCCATCGTCAACGACAAACGTGTACCCTTGCGCTATGGTCTGCACAACGGTGACCGCGTGGAGATCCTGACTTCTGCCACCGCCACCCCATCACCCTCCTGGCTGGATAACCTGGTTACTGGCAAAGCCCGATCCGCGGTTCGTAACTACCTGAAAACTCAGCGCAACAAAGATGCCATTAAAATGGGTGACAAGTTGCTAAAGCGTGCATTGCAAACGATTTTCAAGAAAAAAATTCGCATCACAGAAGAACAGAAATCTGCATTGCTGATATTGCTGAGCATCGATAGCTGGAACCGGTTGTTAACTGAGATCGGCCTCGGTGAGCGTATGGCGATTGTTATTGCCCGCCAATTACTGACTGGAGTCGCAGCTGATGATGTCGGTGGATCCGCTAACGCACACTCGCTGGCGATCGAGGGTACCGAAGGGATGCTGGTACAATATGCCAAATGTTGCAATCCGATACCCGGTGACCGCATTACCGGTGTCTTTACCTCGGAGAAAGGCTTAGTCATCCATGCTGATGAGTGCAAAAATATCCAGCATATGCTCAATGACTCGGACCATGTGATCCCCGTACATTGGGCAACGGATATCGACGGTCAGTTTCAGACCCGGCTGCGCCTGGATACTATCAACAAACCCGGAGTGCTCGCTCTGATTGCGGCCGATATAGCCGCCCAGCATTCCAATATTATCTCCGTGGAAGTCAGAGAACGTGATGGACTCAGTTCTGTTATTGCCTTTACCATAGAGGTGGCAAACCGTATTCACCTGGCGCGAATTCTTCGTAGTCTGCGTGGTCACGAATCAATCATGCATATTGCCCGACTAAGAAACTGAACACCGTGAGCAGATCAATAAAATGAGTAACTATTCAGCGTATTCATCTTTGTCCCATTACGGCGTGTGTTCGTACTCGAATGCTCACATTCTCCGTGCGAACATGCCTGGTACTAAACCAAAATCTAAACACACTGAATCGTTACTAAAATGAATTGCTACCCTTCCCTGACCGCTGATACACCGGAACAGTCTGCGGAATATTTTCGTCTGGCTTCTAAGATGCTGGTCAGCAACAACCTGACCCTGAATGCGATCAATTTTTGCCTGTTCTATGCCTATGTAACGGGTAGAGACCCACAGCTCACCAAACGATTGGGGCAGATTTTGGAGAGTGATTCATCTTTGACGGAAGATATGGCCACTTCTTTGCTGGAACAATACATTTGCCAGGGTAATCAGGCTAAGCTGGAGGATCTCAGCCAGGATTTCTTGCAGATTGTTGTAAGGATGATGAATTCCCTGGTACGATTGGCCGAGAAGACCTCAAAGTCCAGCCAGCGTATGGAAGTGTGTGCTGACCAGCTGTCCAATATCGAGCAACTGGACGCGGCACTGCCTATTATCGAAACCGTTATTTCTGAAACCCGGCAGTTATCAAATCAAACCCTGAACCTGCAAGCTGACCTTAATTCCGCTCAATCAGAAATTGTCTCTTTGAAAGATCAGGTCACTCAGGCGCAGCAAGAGGCCAGCATCGATATGCTTACCGGATTACTCAATCGCCGTGGTATGAGCCAGATTCTGGAGTCCTTTTTTACCAATGTCGAAGAAAGCCATCCCCAGTTGTGTCTGCTGATGGCGGATATCGACCACTTCAAGGCCATCAATGATCGCTATGGCCATTTGACAGGAGATAAAGTACTGTCACGCATTGCCCGGATCTTGGTCCAGCAGATTAAGGGTAGTGACAGTGCTATCCGTTACGGTGGTGAGGAATTTATCGTCCTGTTGCCCGAGACTAAACTTAGCAACGCTCTGATTGTGGCTGAAAATATCCGCAATGGCATCGGCAAGTTGGTCCTTAAGCAGTCTAATACCAGAGAAATAATGAGTAAGATTACCATATCCCTAGGCGTCGCCTGCTATAAAAGGGATGAGTCAATAGAGTCCTTGATTGATCGTGCGGACAAAGCCATGTACCGGGCTAAAGGTCGTGGTCGCAACAAGACCGTGCTTGCTGAGTAGATTTGCCGGGCTATCCCTTCGGGCTTATGCCTGGAATTTCATACCTCCTGCAATCCCGATCCTTTATTTAACTCTGGACCGAAATGAATCCAAACCCCCACAATCACCTCAATATCTGGCTTGGCTGGGCTCTGGCCGGGCTGTTTTTTTTCTACTACGCACTACTCTCCAATTCCCTGCCACTTGGATCGGGTCCTGATTTTCGGGCTCACAATGATGTGACCGCTTTTATCGTCAAGCATGGTCGGCTTGCCATGCTGCCCGAGGATGAAGGCAAGCTGTATTTCACCCCCTACGGAGGGTCCCGGGCAACTCGCCCGCCACTGGCCTACCTGGTCTCCGCCGCAATGGTCAGGCTGGTCGGCGAAGACGCCAGCAGCCCCGGGTCGGTAGCATTCCGCCTGGCAGCTCGTAAAGGTTCGGCCTTGTTGGTTGCACTCGCTGTTATGGTCTTGTTTTACGGCTTCCAGCTCTACAGCCGCAGTACTCCAGCCAGTGTGTTACTGGCATTGATTATCGGTTTGATGCCACAATGGACCTTCATCGGCACCTACAACAATGATGATAGTGCAGCCCTGCTGGCCGGGGCATTGGTGCTCTTCAGCCTACTGCGTCTGTACCGGTTTGGCCCGGTTTTGTCGAATGCTGTGTGGCTGGGGCTAGCAGCCGGGGTTGCGATTCTGAGCAAACCGACCGCCTGGTTACTGCTACCGATGCTGGTTTTGGCGGGTGTGCTGCTGGCCAGAACAACGCTGCGAGATTGGCT
>DRJH01000007.1 GCA_011052285.1 Gammaproteobacteria bacterium | reverse complement strand
TGGCCCCAGGACAAGAATCGAGGCCCGCATGGTTTTTACCAGCTCATAGGGCGCCGAGAAATTCTTGATCGTCGAGCTATCCACTTCCACTTCCAGTTTCTCACCCATCGTGATCGACACACCCATCCGTCCCAGCAGCTCCATGGTGGTAGTGATATCGTGCAGGTGAGGAATATTACGGATAGTGACCGGTTCCTTAGCCAATAGTGTGGACACGATAATCGGCAGGGCGGCATTTTTTGCCCCCGACACCCGGATCTCACCGTGTAACTGTTTACCACCCGTTATGAATAATCGGTCCATATATTTTCACGTTTTGCCTTAAATGAATTTGAAACTAAATAACAAAATAGCATTACGAAACGCGCAACTTACTGGCCTTTTCCCACTCTTGCGGGGTGTAGGTCTTGATCGTCAGTGCATGCAGCTCACCACTGCTGATCCTGTCATTAATGGTGGCATAAACCAGTTGTTGTTTCTTGACCAAAGATTTGCCCGCAAAGATATCGCCGATCACGGTCGCATCAAAATGGCTGCCGTCCCCGGTTACGGTCACTTCACAGCCGGGAAGCCCGGCTTCAATCAATTGTTTAACCTGATCTGATTCCATATCTACACCTGCATAACGACTCGTTGTCGGAAAATATGCACTATTTTAACGCGCAATTCGCCACAAAGCGACGGGCAAAATCATGCCCAGAGCATTAGCGAGGCCATGAAGGACTCAAAATGAGTGAAAATCCAGCCTAATGAATAATGGGCAGGACAGAATGCAGCTCACAGACCCTGGCGATCTGCATCAGTTGCTCGGGTAACTGTTCAAAATGCAGGGTAAAACCCCTGCGTCGAGCGATTCGCAGCCAATCGATAAGCAAAGCCAGTCCCGCACTATCTGCACGAACAACCTTTGACAGATTTACGGTGACCTCACCGCTCATTGCCGTAATCAGTGGCATCGTATCCTGCGATACCTGTGACACGTTGTGCATGTTCAGCTCGCCACTCAGGGCATAGTGTTGAGCATTTATTTTTTCCAGGCTGGGTTGATTCATATTCTTGATCCTGTGCCCATCGACATCACTTGTTTTTTGTTTTCTCTTTGTTGTCCATAAAGCTGGAAACAAATTGTGCGATTAATTTTTCCAGGACGAGCGAGCCTTGTGTCAACTGGATCTTCGAACCTTGCGCCAAATGCTGGGGTTTACAGTCAAGACCTTGCAGATCAGGTTTGCGACCTTCCAGCTCGGCCTGTAATTTTTCATCTTCACATGGATCGGCAGCAGAGCCCGGTAACAGACCCACATACTTTTCACCCAGTAAACCTGCCGTATAAATGTTGGCCGAGGTACCCGCTGGCAGTTGATTGTATTGTTTCTCGATGGTCATCGTCACCACCGCCTGGTAAGACTTGCCATCAAAACTGATATTCGTCACCCGGCCAAGCGTAACCCCTGCCATGGTCACTGGCGAACGTACTTTCAGACCACTGGCATCCTCGAAGCGTGCTTCAATTTCATAGCCTTCTCCACTTGAATAGGTACCCAGGTTACTCACCTGCATGGCTAACATAAACATGGCGGCAATACCCGCTACCACAAACAAACCCACCCATATCTCAACCGTACGTGACGTCATCATCACTCTCCAAACATTAATGCTGTCAGGATAAAATCCAGCCCCAGAACAGCTAACGACGAGTGCACAACCGTTCTCGTGGTTGCGCGACTCACTCCTTCAGACGTTGGTATCGCATCGTACCCTTCAAATACAGCAATCCAGGTAATCACGACACCGAACACAACACTCTTGATGACACCATTGATAATATCATCATCAAAATCAACATTGGCCTGAATCTGTGACCAGTAGGCCCCTTCATCGACACCCAACAAACCAACGCCAACAAAATAACCCCCGAGCACACCCACCGCACTAAAGATGGCGGCCAGTAAAGGCATGGAAATAAACCCGGCCAGGAACCGTGGTGCCAATACACGTCGCACCGGATCAACCGCCATCATTTCCATCGCCGACAATTGTTCCGTGGCTTTCATCAAGCCGATTTCTGCGGTCAGTGCAGAGCCCGCGCGACCCGCAAACAATAACCCGGCAACCACCGGCCCGAGCTCACGCACCAGTGACAGGGCCACGACCACACCCAGCGACTCTTCAGCGCCAAATTTAACCAGGGTATTGTAACCCTGAAGCCCCAGCACCATACCAACGAACAGGCCTGAGACAAAAATAATGAGTAGCGATAGAACACCGACTGAATAGACTTGCTGAATCAACAGCCCTGGTCTTAGTAACAGAGCAGGGCTACCCCTGAGGATATTGACAAACAGGATATTGCCGCGCCCCAGGCGCTGGAAAAAGCTCAGACCTGAGTGGCCTAAGTTACGAATGGGATCCAGTTTCATGAATTCATGGCTGCCTGATTTTGTCCAATGTTATTTCCATCCATGAGATCGGACAGGTAGTCTTTGGCCTGATAGTGAAACGGCACGGGTCCATCAGAGTACCCCTTAAGAAATTGCTGTGCCCACGCCGATGATGAATTGCCCAACTCCTCGGCCGTGCCATG
>DRJH01000006.1 GCA_011052285.1 Gammaproteobacteria bacterium | reverse complement strand
CCCTCAGGTAAACCCCTAACCTCCCACCAATTCCTTCTACAATACATCTCATGCCTGAATCAATAACCGTACTTGACAGCAATCAGCGTCACTATCTTAAAGGGCTGCTACAGCGCCGCAAAGTCGTGGTTACCATTGGTGTCAAAGGCATGACAGAAGCCTTGCACCGGGAGCTTGGCACCGCCTTGGCGCATCATGAACTACTGAAACTGCGTCTCCCGGCACTCTCCAGGGAGGACAGCCAACAATTAGTCGGGAATCTGTGTCAACACCATCATGCCACACTGGTCCAACACCTTGGTCGTGTAGTATCGATATATAAACCCTCAAACAAACCTCGCATTACCTTACCGGGACGATCTTCCAACAATCCTGTCTGCTAAGTGAACGAAATTCATGTGCCTGATTCTGATTGCCAGCAATGCACACCCTCACTATCGCTTGATTATCGCTGCCAATCGGGATGAGTGGCGAACCCGTCCAACCGCAGCGCTGCACTACTGGCGAACGGATCCGAAGATACTCGCCGGCCGTGATCTGCAAGCCGGCGGTACCTGGCTGGGAATAGCCGGTAATGGGCGGATTGCTGCCGTCACCAACCTCAGGTGTGGTAGTACTACTTTTGACAAACCCCGCTCCCGGGGCCAACTGGTGAGCGAATTCCTACGCCAAAACACTGCAACCGAATCCTATATTGCCGCTATTGACCGTCAGCGGGAAGACTTCAATGGCTTCAATCTTCTGGTCGGTGATCAAACAGGGCTGTGGCGGTATTGCAGCGCCGATTCCAGTACCACCCAACTGGGCGATGGTATCCACTGCATCAGCAATGGGCTACCCTCGGAACAATGGCCAAAAACCGAACGCAGTCAGCAATTACTGGCACAAGCACTCAAAAGTGAACCCCCAAGTCCGTCATCACTGCTGAAACTGCTACAGGATTCCTGGCAACCCCCGGATGAAAAGCTGCCTCAAACTGGGGTCAAGCTGGAGCTTGAACGACAATTAGCACCAATTTTTGTCCAAGGAGAAGACTACGGCACCCGTAGCTCAAGCCTGCTTGTCATCGAACACAATGGACGCTGGCAATTTCTGGAACGCAATTTTGACCGGAACACCTCTGCAGATCGTGAATTTCAGGGCCGGATCGACGCTTGCCAGATGCCTACGTAATGATCGCTATCTACTCTCCGGTGGTTCCTGTCAACCGGATTTCCCGACACTGGACTTCGCGACAGTTTCGAGCTTCTTGTACTGCTATTATGTTAGCGTTAGCAACTGTCTACTTCCACTGATCTACTCCTGAACGGACCACCCCATACGTGACCACTAAAGCCAAACCCCAGACATCCATGCTGAAAATTGTCATCCCCTTTGCACTCGGCTATTGCCTGTCCTACATCTTTCGGACCGTTAACGCGGTAATTGCTCCGGATCTGGTACAGGAGTTGCAGCTTGATGCCAATATCCTGGGACTTCTAACCAGTACCTACTTTCTGACATTTGCAGCCGCCCAATTACCATTGGGTATCGTGCTTGATCGTTGGGGACCACGACTTTGTGAGTCCGTGCTGCTGCTGGTCGCTGCTGCCGGTGCGCTGACTTTTGCCTCCGCAACCGAAGTCAGTGGCCTGGTGATTGGCCGAGGCTTGATCGGCTTTGGTGTCGCAGCCTGCCTGATGGCAGCATTCAAGGCCTACGCCTTATGGTTTCCCAGACATCAACTGGCGTTGGTCAACGGTATTCAGATGGCCGCAGGTGGCAGTGGTGCCTTACTGGCAGCGGCACCAACCGAGGCATTATTAAACATTACCGACTGGCGAGGAGTTTTTATTGGATTGGCGGTTCTGTGTATTCTGGTCGCCGTGCTGATTTGGTGGTTTATCCCGAATCATCGAATTGATGACGCATCTCACTCCAGTAACCTTTCAAAGGGGTCGACTTCAGAGGGTTTGCGCCAGATCCTGCGCAGCAAAGCCTTCTGGCGCATCGCCCCGGTTACAACACTTTCACAAGCAACTTTTCTCGCCACCCAGGGTCTTTGGGCCGCTCCGTGGATGGCCGATGTCGGACATCTGGATCGCTCGCTGACTGCGACCATTCTCTCCACCATGGCAGCATCCATGATCAGCGGCTTTCTGTTCTTCGGCTGGCTCACCGGGCGGCTCAATCGTGCTGGAATCAATACCCTGCCGGTTGCCTTAGTCGGCATGACCTGCTTTATGCTGTTACAACTTGCCATGCTCAGTGGGCTGATCACCTCCCAAACCCTGCTTTGGATCGGTTACGGCTTTCTTGGTACCACCGGCATTCTAAGTTACGCAGCGCTATCACAAAGCTTTCCGAAAAACTTGACCGGGCGAGTCAACACCACGTTAAATCTTCTGGTATTTATTGCAGCTTTCGCTGCCCAATGGGGCATGGGTGCGATCATAAATTTGTGGCAGATAAGCCCCGGGATCTATGGCATTTTCGGTTATCGCCTGGCTTTTGGCGTAATGTTAGGTGGTCAGGTACTTGGATTGCTCCTGACCTGGCTGATCCGAACAGAACGTAACAATATAGCGTTTGCATCCTGAAAAGCACCCAATCCACTCCCGGCAGGCCGTTGTTTCTGGCACGGCACTTGAAACTCACCGCGCCCGCTCCCATGATAAAACCGCCCTTGATAAAATCGGCCCTTGATAAAATCGGCCCTTGATACAATTGAGTTGTGCCTCCTGTGAGCCCGGGAAGGCTGTTTTCATTCCACCTGATAAAGAGGTCTTAGCAAACTATGTCTAGCGCTGAAAAACACGTATTTCAGACCGAGGTCCAGCAGTTGCTGAACTTGATGATTCATTCCCTGTACAGTGACAAGGAAATTTTTCTTCGAGAACTGATTTCAAATGCTTCAGACGCCTGCGATAAACTGCGTTTTGAAGCCCTGACCAACACAGCTCTTCAGGCAGCCACGGAAGAAGAGCTGGCCATTCATATTACCGCTGACAAGGACAAAAAAACGCTAACCATTCGTGACAATGGCATTGGCATGAGTCGGGAAGAAGTGATCGAAAATATCGGTACTATAGCCCGCTCCGGATCCAAAGCTTTTATCGAAAACATGTCCAAAGAACAGGCCAAGGACGTACATTTTATCGGCCAGTTCGGGGTCGGCTTTTACTCGGTTTTCATGGTCGCCGATCAGACCACGCTGCTTACCCGCCGGGCCGGCACCGATGAGGCCGTCAAATGGACCTCCGATGGTGAAGGCGGATATACCCTGGAAGATGCCAAGTTCGAAGGTCACGGTGTCGAGATTACACTAAAACTACGTGAGGATGCCGAGGAATTTCTCGATACCTGGCGCCTGCGCAGTATCGTCAGCAAATACTCGGACCACATTTCCATGCCTGTCTATCTACCCAAAGAGGTGGATAAAAAAGACGAAAAAGACAAAAAAGACGTCGAGAGTAAACAAGATGCACCTGAGTGGGAAGCCGCCAACAAAGGTTCTGCACTGTGGGCGCGACCACGGCGAGAGATCAAAGAGGACGAATACAACAGCTTCTATCAATCGTTAAGCTACGACCAGGAGCCGCCGTTAAAGGTCATTCACAATTTTGTCGAAGGTAAACAAGAGTACATCACGCTGCT
>DRJH01000005.1 GCA_011052285.1 Gammaproteobacteria bacterium | reverse complement strand
TATGCAAAATTATTTTTGCATGAGGTGGCAGCCAGAGGGATCCAGGTGCTTGGCCTGACGCCACATTCTCCCCGTGTGGGAACAACGCCTGAAACTAGCGCTGTATGGAAAATTGTCGAGACCTGGAATAGCGGAGTCGATGACGACGGTATTCCATTTCGCGAAAAAATCTATGCCATATTCCCGGGCTTTGAACCTAGTCTTAAAGACGGCAGGAAAGGGTTACACCTCTTGTTTCTGTTCGATCCCGAGATCGGGCGGGAGTGCTATCTGAAGGCGTTCGACCTTGTAATGGGAGGAGTTACTCCTTGGCGGGATAAAACCTTGCAGATCTCGAACCATGATTCGGAGAAAGTGTTTGAGGAACTCCACAAGTTTCATGGCCGGGAATGCCCGCCAAATGAAGATGGGATTCGCCCCTGGCAATATCTTGTATTGGCCCCCCACATTGATGCAGCCAATGGTTTGTTAGGTGCACAAAAATCACAGGTTCTCCAATTGTTTCAACATGGGGAAGTTGCGGGTCTTGAACTCGAGGGCGACAAATTACCCGACGATACCCTGAGGGATCGTCCCTGGTTGCACGAGGGGATGACGCAACATCACCAAGCTTTCTTCCACAGCAGTGATGCCTATTCTGCCACCAATGTTGGAAGTCGTTTTACCTGGATGAAACTCGCCAGTGCCCATGTCGAGGCGCTTCGGCAGGTCTTTATTGCCAGCGATTCGAGACTGCGTATTGCACACCATCAGGATGAGGCGGGGAACATAACGGAAATCAAAGATTCGCCAGATGTTTCTCTGACAGCGAGACCGTGGCTGAAAGCATTGACAGTGCGCGGAGGGGTTTCGTTTTTTGGCGGTCAGGAGCATGGGCGTTCCCGCGAAAATCATTTTCAGTTTAGTCCGGATCTCACCTGTGTCATCGGCGGCAGCATGACAGGAAAAAGCACCTTGCTCGACGGATTACGCGTCCATACGGGTAGCAGAATGCCAAAGGATGAATCGATTCGAGAACAGGTCGAGGCGCGAGGACGTGACATGTTTCAGGCAGGCTCGCCAGAAATCGAGTTCGATTGCCCGGGGCGTGATCCCACGGCCCCGCTGAATGACCAGTGGCCGGCTGTATTTTATGCACAAAACGAGTTGCAGCGATTGTCGCAGGACGCGAGTGCTATTGAAGAAATTCTCGCACGTTTAGTGCCGTCCGAAACTAAAAAGATAGAGGAATACGGTCGCAAGCTTGAAGATATGGACAAGGAGCTTGCTCGCCATGCCAAGGAGCTATCTAGACTGGACGGACAGCGTGCCGAGGCAGAGCAGGCGTATGAACGGACTGAAAGAGCAAAAAATGAGTTGGCGGTCTTTGCGAAGTCTGGCGTTGATGACCTGCACCAGGTAGGCCGTCGTCGGCAACATTGGATGGATGTGCTGGAAGAAGTGCGCGGACTTGACAGTGAAATTGCGGGAATTGTCGGCTCTGCGGACGGATTTGAAGTGCCACAAATTGATGAGGTAACCCGGGAGGCACTTAGGATTTCCGGGACTGATCCAGGGACGCTCGATATCGAGCGCACCTGGATCAGTATTGTCGAGCATTTGAGAACTGCTCCAAAAGGTATTAGATCCTGGCAGGACACCGCACTTCAAATATTGGATGCATTGCAGAAACGTGAGAATGCGCTGCGTATCGAGGTGGAGCGAAAGTTGTCCGGGCAGGGGATTGATGCCGCCAAGCTGAAGGAGATTCAAGCACTTAACAAGCAAGCTGCCCTGGTGGAAAGTTACAAGGCTAATCTTGTTGAGGTCGAACATAAATTATCAGCTCTGGCGAAATCATTCGAGAAGTTGTTGACGGAGAGGACGACACTGATTGTTGCCCAGCGAGAGGCTTTCGACCGTGTCATTCAGCAGATTACAAAGGACTTTAACGGTCGAATCAGGGCGGCCCGTATGGAGAACGGTGTTACAAAACCACTGTCCAGCTTCTTCAAGCGACTGTCAGAGCGGGGGGTGACAAGGTGGTGGAATGGTTTTGATGACGACGATAAACCCTCTCCAGAGCGGATTGTAGAAGACCTTAAGATGCGGACGCTTTCCAAGCTTGGAATGAGTGACAGCGTGCAGGAAACCTTTTTCGAGATTATGACCCGAAGTCGCCGCCGCGAGCTTGCTGCTATTCGGTGTCCCGATCGCTATGACCTCGAGCTGAGAATGGATGATGGAAGTTACCGCAAACTGAATGATCTGTCCGGTGGGCAGAGAGTCAGTGTTCTGTTATCGCTGCTGCTTGAGACCCGGGATGAGCGCCCCTTGGTTATCGATCAACCCGAGGACGAGTTGGACAACCGGTTCTTGTTCGAGACTGTGTTGCCCGTGCTGAAAAAACTGAAAGGCCGCCGACAAGTCATTGTGGCAACCCATAATGCCAACATCGTGGTCAATGGTGACGCCGATATGGTCATTCAACTCGATGCTACGGCACATCATGGCTATGTGTCTAGATCTGGTGCGATCGAAGAGCCTGCTGTGCGAGATGCCATCGTGCGCACCGTCGATGGTGGCGACGAAGCCTTCCGGCTGCGTCGATTGAAATACGGATTCTGAGGGAAAATCCTATGGAATGGTTGGAAATACTGGAGCGAATTGCGGCTGGCGAAAGCGAATATACCGAGTTCAAACGTGGCCTTGGTGACTTGTCCGCGATTGGGAAAGCAATCTGTGCCTTCGCGAATACCGATGCTGGCGTCATTGTTCTTGGTGTGGATGACGGCGGTGAAATAGTGGGCGTGAGAGAAGATCCAGAGCGGGTTCAGGAGCGTATCACGGATTTTCTTCAATCCGGTTGCAGTTCGCCGGTATCAGCCAATATGGGGCGGCATCACAGCCCGGAAGGCTGGGTACACTGGATTGAGGTGCGGCGGCAGAGGGGATTGGAACCCTTGCGTTACAGCGGGCGTGTCTGGGTACGGCGTGGACGAAGCAGTGTGGAGCCTTCGGCCGCGGAATTGCAGGAACTGTACAACGTTTTTGGTTATGTACTTACCGAAGAGCAGGCTATCCAGGCTGCGCACATCAAGGATATTGATCTACAGGTCTTTCGTCGCTATCTCGATACGCTGGGGATTGAAACCGATCAGGAGCCACAACCGGAGACGGAGGATGATCTCCGGAATCGTGGTGTGCTTACGGAAGTTGGCGGGGAACTCCATCCAACACT
>DRJH01000004.1 GCA_011052285.1 Gammaproteobacteria bacterium | reverse complement strand
TCGTTCGGCCTATCCACCACTGACAGCCGTTCCGCCACCCGCATGAGCGGCGGAATAAGCGCCATGGTCACTACCAGCGCAACCAAAAAAGCGGAGAATAGCAGCACAATATCGGCCTTATCAGGGACGGTTTGACGAAGTGTAAAACTTCACGTTAATCAGGAATAAATCGCCCCAAATGCCCGCTAACATCCCTTACAAATGACGCCAACTGCTCCTCCGCCTCCGCAACATTTTCTCCCGGCGGAACAAAAACGGTGAGCCTGACCAAAGCGCCATCGGTTCTTCTCTTGGTTATAGCATCCCAAAACAGATACCACTTTACCAGATATTCGTTGGTAATTACGCGTCCCTGCTCCTGGAACCAATAGTATACGAGCTGTGAAACATCTCCCTTCCTTATTTCCACTCGGTTGACAAACAATGGAGCACCATCTATCACTACTTCGCTGATTCGTTTCTGTGATAGATCCTTTATTTGCCAACCGCCACCGGGCAAACAGGCGCGTGGCGAATGAGCTGACTGGCCCTTACTCTGCGAGCCATAGTAAGCAATGTAAAAATTTACCGGGGGGCCATTTCCATTCGAGTAATTTGCTATAATGTAGTCGTCAAATTTGAGTTGATCGATATATATCTGCTCAAGCTGATCGCGGGTCCCCTTCCAATTTCCAATCTGCATAGGAAACTCCAAAAAATTCGTACGATCTGGAATAATCTCGGTTCGCTTTTGCATTTGCAGGGAACCAACAAATGCGATCGACAAAACACTAAAGGCCACGATAAACTGGGCTGGAAGTTTACGGTAGACGATCCTGGCACCTCGTGGGGATGGTTCCGGAAAATCCAGACCAAACACCTCACGCAGCGGTTTACGTTCTTTACCGATCAGTGAGAATAGCCACATTTCCAACACCAATACCCCGATACTAGCCATAAATACAGCCCATCCTTCGAAATCATGAAGAAATCCTTCCGCCATACCCTGCCCCCAATATTCCACCATTACACCGATGGCGCCAATGCGAAAACTATTCATCAGGATAGTGATCGGAATACTTGATAAAAATATTGCCGCACGCTTCCAAAACGCGCCTTTATAAAAATATGCAGCGATAAACCCAAGTGTCATGAGCGGAAACAGATAGCGAAGCCCACTACACGCTTCCACAACCTGCAGCTTGTATGTACCAAGATCTATAACATTACCTTCCAGATAAACACTAATACCAAATGCACGTATGAATGCCACGCCTATCTGAGACGAAGTCAACTGAAGCTGTGCAGACAGGTTATTGTAAATGAAGGCGGGCAAGGGGATCATAAACATCAGGATAATCAAGGGAATCGCTATCTTCTTAAACGCTTCCCAGCCTGTAAACGCCAGCACTAAACCAGCCAGACTAACCAGGAATGCGTACTGGATAATCGTGTAGACAGTGCCCAATTCGCCGATATAATAGAATAGGATTCCAAGCACGACCAACAACAATCCGACCCATGAACCCCTAAATGGAATTTTCTCAAGCCCATCTTTTTTCTGCCAAATTAAAAAAATAACTATTGCAGGTATCAGATACCCGTGACTGTATTCGTCTTGAGACCACCACTGCACCATCAGATCCAGGCTATCATAGAACATAGCGCCAAGAATAATTCCAGCCGCAATAAGGGTGCCCCAGCAAAGCAGAGTCATACGCCAGACAGCCTGGCTGGTAGTCTCTGAAATAGACATTAATAAATCTCCATTCAAACCTTGGTTTTAATCTGAATTAGGACTCATCAAGAAAGCACGGCTTCAACAAATCACCTTTGTTATGGTCTTGCCAAATGCTTCACTCTCTCACGCTTAAACTAAACGGAATTGGTAACACTCCAAATGCACTCGAGATTCGCGAAAGCCCGGGCGATCAACCGTCTACGCATTCTGATTGAATTATGCCATAGTATTGTCGCTTCAGACATGCTTGGGCGCATATCTGTACGCCTCAATCATCTGCCCTGCAATACATGGCCACGTAAATCTGGATATAACCAGGTTTTTCGCATTGTTGCCAATTATTTTGCGTCGCTGGGCGTCCTCAAATATACGTTGCAGTGCCTTTCCGATTTTTTTTGCATCAAGGTCAACTACCTCTCCAGCATCGGCCTGCTCCACCTCAGGAAAATTACAGTTCTTCGTAATAACGACAGGCAATCCACAGGCCATAGCTTCTGTGATAGCTATACTGAAACCCTCCTGACGGCTTGGTTGGCAATAACACGAAGCCCCAGCCAATGCTGCAAATTTGTCCCTGCCATACAGTGGGCCGATCAGATGGACGCGATCAGCCAAACCCAGCGCCTTGAGCAGCTGCTCAAGACTACCGCGCTCCCCACCATCCGGCCCTACGACAACGAGGTTCACGCCCATATTGGATTCGATAAACAGGCGAAATGCTTCCACAAGAACATCGAGTCCCTTGACGTAGTGCAGACGCCCGATAAACAGGATGTACGAACGATACTTTAGCTCAGGATAACTATTGCCAAATTCGTCTTTAGCCGGAAGGTTTTCAAACTGGGTCAAAAATACCCCGTTTGGTATCACTTCTATATGAGTGTCCAGACCAATGCACTGAATATAGCTAGCTTCATCTTTATTCAGAACATGTAAAAATGCGGCTCCCTCAAGGGCCTTTTTCCAGCCGGCCCACATAGCAAATTTCTTTCTCCATTTTTTTTGCTGGAGTGCCCACGGGTGCAACATACCATGAAGTGTGACTACATAGCCAACCCCTGCGTACATTGATCTCTTGCACACCGCTTTTAGAATCGGGCGCCAAATTCCATGGATATGAATGACATCCGTGCCACCTAGTATCTTTTCGAAGTATCGAGCATCAAGCATGCCAGTCAACTTATTGAAAGTACCCCCGACCGGGCAGTATACAATAGAAACCCTTTCAATACCGGGGATTCGTGACATTGCAGCACGCACCTCGTCGCGCCGTATTAATGCGTCATGACAATAGATGAGAACTTCGTGACCCAGGCCGGCCTGAGCCGCTGCAAGCCCGGCAACGCACATGGGGGGGCCTCCCAAGGCTGGATCCAGTGAATCAATTGCATGAATAATTTTCATCTATTATTTCCAATCAACAAAGAAAAAGACACAGAAAACCTGTCGTAGCGCTCGATTTGGTCAACATACGAATCCAGATTACCGGGATATGTCGATCACAACGCTAAAGCTGCAAAACTGTATGCCAGGCGGCCAATGCTTTCCCCTTATCGAACTTCTCTTCAAACAGGATTCTTGCATTTGCCCCAGTTTCAGATGTGGTGGTTCGGTCGTGCGACAGTTCCTTTATATAATCCGCCAGAGCTTGTGCCTGGCCGAGCGCAAAGGCTTTCCCACATTTACCGAGCTTCAAGATTTCGGGTACTTCACCATTAATATCCCCGATAAATATCGATGCACGACCAGCTGCAGCAATACCATAGAATTTACTCGGAACAATATACCCCTCCAGCTGCGGATACAGGCTAATCAGATGTACGTCTGCAACACCTAAGCTTTGGGAAAGCTGATCGCGGGCTTGATAAGGTTTGAACATCACTCTATTTAGTCCAAGTTCCCGGACCCTCCCTTGCAACCACTCTCTGCGAGCTCCATCACCCACAAACAGGAAAAATATGTTTGTTTCACCCTTAAGCAACTTCGCTGCCTCTACTATTGTTTCGAAGTCATGGGCCCGCCCCATATTGCCCGAATAACCTACTACAAACTTATGTGAAAGCCCCCACGCAGCCCTTAACGGGTTCTCGTCTGCAGGCAGGCTTTTTATGCATTCGCCATCGGCCCAGTTATGTATAATCTCGACACTGTTTTCCTCGATACCCTGTTCGATGACCTTTTCCGCCATCCTGGCTCCAAGTACAACATTCTTTTCTGCCCTACGAAGGGAATAGTTCCGCAGGCCTCTAAGTACACGCAGAAAGATACCTATTCCGCCAACACCAAGCGCACTTGCAACTTCCGGGAATATATCCTGCACCCAATTAACCAATCTGGCACGTCTGAGCCTGACCACCACTGCCGCAATAACAGAAATCAGGGGAGGGTCTGTTTTAGCTACAACAATATCGTTCCTTTCGACCACTAGAAGTAACACCCAAAAAGCGCTGGTATAAAAAGTCAGGTAATCAACAACCCTCCCCAGAAGTCGCCCTCTGCCGAAAGTTGTTGTCCAGATCCTACGCACCTTGACTCCATTGATAGTCTCAGCTCTCTCAAGCCTGGACTCCGGATCGTCATATCTTTGCCGACTTGTAACCACCAGTATATCCGGACTTATTCCAACAATATCGAAGGCGAGATCGCTTAACAATTGACTCGTTGCTGAATGGTCAGGGAAAAAAAATCGATTAATAAAGATTATTTTAGGCATGATGATAGGTTGTGGAGTGCGGCCAGCCGGGCTTCAGTCGGTATATCTGTTTGTTTCCAGCCAAACCATCGTCCGCTCAATCCCTTCTTCCAGAGAGTACGGGTTCTGCCCTGTCACATCCAGAGTGCCGGATACGTCGAGCACGTTGTCCCGAGTCATATTCGACAAACGATAGCTCGTTAGAGGCACCCCCTTCCAGCCCAACGTAGAAAGAAGATCGCCAATGAGCGCGCCAAGCTTCATGGCTGGGTAAGGAACTATTCTGACATCTCGGCCAACGATCCTTCTAGAGAAACCATTTACATAGTCGACTAAATTGATATCCGGATCCCCAATGTAGAATGTTTTACGGTGAATTTTCTCTGCCGAGGCGTCCAGCAAACGTCTGATCTGGTGGACCGAGTTCCCTACAAAACCATACGACCGACGGCAGGGCTTACCGCCCGGATGAAAATAGTGGCCCTTCTGGAGGACACGAATAAACTCATTTTGCAACCGGACATGCCACGGCCCCCAAATGGTTGTTGGCCTCAGCAGTGCCCAGGTAGCGGAAATATCCCGCTCCCTGGTCACTTTTTCTGTAATCACCTTGCTCTCTCCATAGCGTGTGTTCGGCGCATAATCCTCGTCGTGCCCGGGAATGTACCCTAATCGACAGACCAGCATTGATGAGGTTACCAAGAGCCTTCTAACAGTGCCGGCTTTCTCGACAGCATCCAGCAGGTTGCTGGTACCGACCGTATTAGCGGCGTAATCATCGAGGGTAGTATTCTTGTCTAGATCAGTTCGGGCGGCAAGGTGCACGACACGGTCGGGTTTAAATTCCTGGAACACCGACGACAGTGCATTAACATCCAGTAGATCCGTATCCCGCCAGACCTTAAAATGGCCTGGATGCAGTGGCGGTGAATGATCCAGGCTCAGAACCTCAACACCATCGGCAACAAGGTCCTGGACCAAGTTGGTTCCCATAAACCCCGAGCCACCAGTGACCAGAACACGTTCAGGCATGATATGCTCAGACAGCCGTCTTTCCAGGTTTTGTAGTAATGTAAGGGCCCATCACCAGTACATCAATATCATTGCGCACAAAGCAGGCTACGGCCTGTTCCGGGGTATCCACAATCGGCTCATTTTCGTTAAAGCTGGTATTAAGCAGCACAGGAATACCGCTCTTTTCCGAGAACTTGCGGATCAGATCATAGTAAAGCCGGTTCTGACTGCGTTTTACCGTATGAACCCGGCCGGTGAAATCCTTGTGACAGACAGCCGCCAGTTCTTCCCGTTTGTCTTCGCTGATCCGAACAACATGCATCATAAACGGGCTTTCTACATCTTGTTCGAACCAATTCCGGACCTCATCTGCTAATATGGAAGGTGCAAATGGTCGAAAACTCTCTCGCCGCTTGATCTTCCGGTTAATCAGTTCTTTCATATCAGGCCATCCCGGGTGCGCCAGAATGGAACGATTACCAAGCGCTCGTGGTCCCCACTCACACCGACCCTGGTACCAACCGACGATATGCCCTTGGTTCAGGTGTATCGCAGTTCGTTCAATCACGGAGTCCATTTCCAACTTCTCGAAAGCCAGGTCAGCGTCCTGGAGTGCCTGTTCCATTTCTGATTCCGAATGTTCCAACCCTAGATAGGCGTGAGTAACCGGCGCAGCTCGCTGCTTGCCCAGTTTACAATTCCAAAGCCATAGCGCCGCTCCTATCCCCAGGCCGTCATCTGAAGCCGCGCATTGAATATAGCTATTTTTAAATGGGGTGTCCCGCAAAATCCGCGCATTCGTGACACCATTCAGGGAGCAGCCACCGGCAGTAACAATATTATCGCCAGGTACCACCGTATGTAGCCAGTTAAGAATATCGACTACGACATTCTCAAAGTGCTTCTGACAGGAACTGGCTATATCCATATCCCTCTGTGTCAGCTCCTGCCCTCTTATACGCGGCGGTCCTAACCGCGCACGAAGGGCATCCGTATACAGGGGGGGCAACTTGAACTCACCGTTCTCCTGGGCCAATTCGTCAAAGCCCTGGTCAAGCAACTTCAGGTACTTCTCACTGGTCTTGAACTGCCCGCCGGAGTCGATATAAAGCATTTCCCGCATCAGGTCCATGTGCTTCGGCTCACCGTATGCAGACAGGCCCATGACCTTGTACTCCTCACCGATATGATCAAACCCGATGAACTCACACAGGGCAGTGTAGAAGTACCCAAGCGAGTGCGGCAGAAAAACCCGGTCGAGGACTTCGATATCAGTACCTTGGCAGCGAGCATACATTGCAGAGACGAAATCCCCCGCTGCGTCGTAGGAAAATCCCGCAGCGGTGTCAAAATTGCTACAATAAAACGAGCTTGCAATATGCGCTAAATGATGTTCAACATGTTCGATCCGGAACCTGCAGTCGGACTCGGGTACACCGCACGCCTCTGCCACCTTCGCTTCGAGTCCAGACATGTCGGACCGGCGCCCAAGGGACTTTATGGCCAGTTTGGCTGTACGCCGAGGGTTAGTGATCGCGTACGCCATCTTCTGCTTCGAATTGGCATTCTTATCGTAACCGAGGGCCAGGTAATCGACGTCCTTAACTGCGATCCCGCCGATCTCGAGCACCGCCTTGATCGCCTTGCCGGGGAACCCGGCTTTGTGCTTGATTCTCTCACCCAAACGTTCCTCGGCCAAAGCCGCAATCAGTTGCCCATCCTTTAGAAGGCAGGCGGAAGAATCCCAGTGGAATGCATTTAGTCCCAAAATATACGTCATGGCTTCAACTTTTTTGATAATTACTGGAGTCCCGCCAAGCGGGTGTTATCTATGGTATGCGATCGGCTAGTATTCTAAGTACCTGTAATATATTATATTTATTTGTATAATTTTCGTTACGATCACAATTGACCAAGTGGCCGCCGACAAACTAACTAAAGCATACTAGTTCATACCATCTCTGCGTACAATTCATGCCATGTACATAAACATTATACCCTACCAGCGACTCTGGTACACCCGGTAACGGGTGCTCCTGCCGTGCGAGATGCATAAGAATTATGAGCAACATTTACACAAGCGGAAAGTATCTAGAAACAACTCAGACTTGGCATGCTGAAGATTCTCCTTGGAAGGCTGAGCAAATCCTACGCATTATCGGCGATAGCAAAATTCACCCAGACAATATAGCTGAACTTGGATGTGGCGGAGGAGTGATCCTCGAAGAACTCTCGAAGAAAGAATACCTAAGAAATGTTCAATTTAAAGGATACGATATATCACCTCAAGCGATAGAACTTTGCAAGAAAATCGAACGCGAAAGAGTCAGCTTCTTTTGTCAAGACCTGCTCTCGGACAATGACTCTGATCATTTTGATATTCTTCTCGTAATCGACGTATTCGAGCACATCCGCGACTACATGGGATTCCTGGAAAAGTGCAGGAATAAAGCAGAGTACAAGATATACCATATACCACTCGATATTCACGTCTCTTCTGTGTTGAGAAATGCTTTTATTGGCGGTAG
>DRJH01000003.1 GCA_011052285.1 Gammaproteobacteria bacterium | reverse complement strand
GGTCTGCTGGCAATTGGTGGCGATCTTTCCTGTGACCAGCTGCTTAGTGCCTACAGCAAGGGTATATTTCCGTGGTTTAGCAACGATCAGCCAATTTTATGGTGGAGTCCAGATCCCCGCTCAATCCTGTATCCGGAAAATCTACATATCTCAAAAAGCCTCCACAAAACTCTCCGGAGAGAGACTTTTGTGACCACATTCGATCAAGCCTTTACTGAAGTCATCGAACACTGTGCCTGTGGCAACAATAGAAAACAACCATCGGGCACCTGGATTACCCATGATATGCGTGCAGCCTACTGCCAACTTCACGAGCTCGGTTATGCCCATTCAGTAGAAACCTGGTGCCATGGCAACCTGGTCGGGGGGCTCTATGGTGTGGCGATGGGGGCTGCATTTTTTGGTGAAAGCATGTTCAGTCTGCGTGCAGATACATCCAAGGTTGCCCTAGCAACCCTGGTGAAACGACTGCATAAATGGCAGTTTCATTTTATCGACTGCCAAGTACAATCTGCTCATCTCGACCGTATGGGGGCGACAAACATCTCAAGAACGCACTTCCTCCTGGCCTTGCATGAGGCATTACGCGTTCCAAATCGCAGTGGAACGTGGTAATCATCCTTTTTTCCAGTTGGCAAAGGTCCTGCCCACCAAAAACAGTGCTTTACGGGTTACGCCAGTTAGGGCATCATGCGCGGATTCTTTCGGAAACAAACAAGAGGGTAGTCTACAAGTGGCAAAAGAAGACCAAATTGAAATGGAGGGCACCATACTCGAGACCCTGCCCAATACGCAGTTCAGGGTTGAACTGGAGAATGGGCATGTTGTAACGGCACATATCTCCGGGCGGATGCGCAAACACTATATCCGAATTTTGCGTGGTGACAAAGTAACCGTCGAAATGACCCCATATGACCTCAGCAAAGGTCGCATCACCTATCGTAACCGCTAAAATCTACCCGAGAAGTAACTATTCAGCGTATTCATCATTTTGTCCCATTACGGCGTGTGTTCGTACTCGAATGGTCTCATATGACCTATATGCTCACATTCTCCGTGCGAACATGCCTTGTACTGAACCAAAATCTAAATACGCTGAATAGTTACGATGGTAATTGTTCTTGCATATCTTCGATAAAATGCTCAAAATCAAGAGCGGGGGAGCCAGGAGCCTGTCCTAGAACAGAGGACCTGCTGCGGGAAAGCTGATTTTGGACAAATTTTCCCGGGCATCGTTAAACACAATGAGTATTCGCCTCACCATGAAAAATCTGTCTCAAAGCAACTTCTCCTCGTTAATGGCTCCAGTTCTCGTACAAGCTTCTAACATACTTTCAATCTGGTTAGGCACACCAGGACGGTGCTGGATTGTGAGCAGGTTAAAAAATGGAAAACTTCTATGACAGACAAGCATCCCATCATTGCTATCACCGGCTCTTCAGGTGCTGGCACATCAACCGTTAAAACTGCAATGCAGCATATTTTTCACCGCGAGGCCATCAATGCTACCGTCATTGAAGGAGACAGCTTTCATCGCTATGACCGTGCCGGGATGCGTATCGCCATCGCTGAGGCTGCCACAGAAGGAAAGACGCTGAGCCATTTCGGGCCAGATGCTAATCTTTTCGCTGAACTGGAAGCCTTGTTCAAAGAATATGGGGAGAAGGGCACCGGAAAGACCCGACTTTATCTCCACAATGAAGTGGAAGCATCTTCCTTACATCAGGAACCTGGTACGTTTACTCCCTGGGATTCCATTGATCCAAAAAATGATTTACTGTT
Source organism: Gammaproteobacteria bacterium (assembly GCA_011052285.1). Lineage (GTDB taxonomy): Bacteria > Pseudomonadota > Gammaproteobacteria > Arenicellales > DRJH01 > DRJH01. Next base: position 3,534 of record DRJH01000003.1, on the reverse strand, counting down.
CTACGAAGGACTCCATGGCGGGGTTGTCACCGACGATATCAATATTGCACAATATGTGGATCTACTGATTGGTGTAGTACCCGTTGTCAACCTGGAATGGATACAGAAAATCCACCGTGATAGCAATGAACGTGGTTATTCCGCCGAAGCCATTGTCCAGACCATCCTGCGCCGAATGCCTGATTACGTACGCTATATTACACCGCAATTTTCCAAGACTGATATCAATTTTCAGCGCGTAGCTCTGGTTGATACCTCTAATCCATTTATTGCCCGGGACATCCCATCACCGGATGAAAGCGTCATTATCGTGCGCTTTCGCGAACCAGAAAAAGTAGACTTTCCCTATTTGTTACAAATGATCAAAAATTCCTACATGACCCGTCGCAACAATATTGTCATCCCCGGCGCACGCATGGGACTGGCCATGGAAATCATTCTCACACCCCTGATTCACAAACTCGTGCAACGCAAGCTACTCGCAAGCTGAACACCGCAGTGACAAATCAGTAATTCACACTAATAACAAAGGGTAGCGCACCAATAAAAAGGGTGGCCCCATGAGCCACCCTTTTGCTGTTCCGCCTAAGAGGCTGTCCAAGAATAGGAACCGTAGCGAGGGGAAGCTGCTTTGAGGCAGATTTTTTGTAACGATTCAGCGTGTTTAGATTTTGGTTCAGTACAAAACATTTTCGCACGGAGAACGTGAGCCTATAGGTCCTATGTGAGCATTCGAGTACGAACACACGCCGTAATGGGACCAAAGATGAACGCGCTGAATCGTTGCGATTTCTTCATGACTTGAGGCGAATACTGGTTGTATTTTAACGAGAATCAGGGAGAAATCGGACCAAATTCTGCTTATCCACAGTAGGCTCTCTATTTTCGGACAGCCTCCTGGCAACAATCTATTTAATTTTAGCTTCAGTAAAGAGCACATGTTTACGCACCTTTGGATCATACTTCATCAGCTTCAGCTTCTCGGTCATGGTCCGCTTATTCTTGGTGGTCGTGTAGTAATAACCCGTTTTTGCACTGGACACCAGCTTGATTTTATCTCGCATTTCTCACCCGCCTTCTGAATTAAATCTTGGTTCCCTGGCTACGCATGTCACGCAACACAGCATCAATTCCATTTTTATCAATAATACGCAGGCCCTTTCGTGATATACGCAAACGTACCCAACGATTTTCGCTCTCCACCCAAATACGACGTCGCTGCAGGTTAGGCATAAAACTGCGACGGGTTTTATTGTGGGCATGAGAGACATTATTCCCACGCACAGTACGTTTACCGGTAATCTGACACACTCTTGCCATAACACTACTCCTGAACTGTCCTCTACGCCCCGTACCTGCAGTTACAGGCAGCGAGTTCCATTGAATTTTAAGGTCGGCCTTTATACCAGAAACCACTAGTAACTTCCAGTCAAGTTTCACATACAAATTTCACGGGCCTTGCTTACAACAAGCCCAACGCACTGAACGAAAGGGTTTCAGTATCACCAACGATGAAGTGGTCCAGTAATCGCACCTCCACCAGATCCAAAGCCGCAGTAAGTCGCCTGGTCAAGGAACGATCGGCCACACTTGGTTCAGCCACACCCGAGGGGTGATTATGGGCAACAATCAATGCCACGGCATTGAGTACCAGCGCCCTCTTCACCACTTCACGGACATGCACATTGGCCCCATCCACAGTACCGGCAAACAATTCCTCACAAGCCAACACCCGATGCCGCACATCCAGGAACAAACAAACGAACACTTCACGCTGCCGATCACGCAGATTCAGACACAAATACTTTTTTACCGCATCCGGGCTGGATAGGGTGTCACCACGATGCAGGCGCTGTGACAGGCACCTTCGACCCACTTCCGCACTTGCCAACAGCCGTGCCGTACCCGCCGGACCCAGACCGTGACTGCGCAGCAGTGGTTCCACATCGGTCGACAGTAATTGCCGCAGACCCCCGAAGTTCTGCAGTAAAGAACGCCCCAGATCAACTGCGTCGATACCACGCACACCGCGGCCCAATAGAATTGCCAACAACTCCGAATCCGTTAGTTTATCCGTTCCAAACCGAAGCAATTTCTGGCGAGGTCGTTCATCTGCAGGCCAGTCTCTAATCATCACACGCCCTCCATGGCATTGATTGGTCCGCTCCAGGACCAAAGCGAGAGATTCCTTTCAAACGCTTTCAACGGTACACTCTACCCTCGGAGATCAATATGGACAAGAAAAATATTGTTATCGGTGTGACTGGCAGCATTGCAGCCTATAAATCGGCCGAGCTGTGCCGCCGTTTACGTGATCATAACGCCAACCTGCGGGTGGTAATGACCGCAGGTGCCAGCAATTTTATTACCCCACTGACCTTACAAGCCGTCAGTGGCGCGCCGGTACGCTCGCAACTGCTGGATGCAACAGAAGAATCCGGCATGGACCATATAGAACTGTCCCGTTGGGCAACCTGTATTCTGGTGGCTCCGACCACAGCCAATTTTCTGGCCAAACTGGCGGGTGGTTTTGCTGACGACCTGCTCTCCACCCTGTGTCTGGCCGCCACCTGCCCTGTAGTTGTCGCCCCGGCCATGAATCATGCCATGTGGGCCAATACTGCAACTCAGGCCAATGTGACGCTGCTGCAACAACGTGGCATTGCTTTTATCGGCCCGGAAAGCGGCGATCAAGCCTGTGGTGACCAAGGAGTTGGCCGCATGAGTGAACCAGCACAAATCATCGCGTTTCTGAATGCCTCGATGGACTCCACACGTCAGCAACCCTTGCAGGAACTGCAGGTCATGGTTACTGCCGGCCCAACGTTTGAAGCAATCGACCCGGTGCGTGGGCTGACCAATACCAGTAGTGGTAAAATGGGTTATGCCGTCGCAACAGCAGCTCGCAGAGCGGGAGCACGGGTCACGCTGATATCCGGCCCGGTGTCGCTGTCAACACCTCCTGGCGTGAAGACCCTGGCCGTCACCTCGGCGTTGGCGATGCAACAAACCGTTCTGGAATACATCACCGACCAGGATATTTTTATCGGTGTTGCCGCCGTTGCAGATTATCGGCCGCGGCGAACAGCCCAACAAAAAATCAAAAAAAATAGCTCTACCCTGACGCTGGAGCTGGTTCGTAATCCCGACATTCTGGCTACGGTGGCTGGCCTGGAAAAAGCGCCATTCACGGTCGGCTTTGCCGCTGAGACTGAAGAACTGCTTGCCCATGCCCGAGCAAAACTCCATGCCAAAAACATCCATATGATCGCTGCCAATCGGATCGGTGAGCCCGGAACCGGTATCGGTGCTGATGACAATACCCTCACCCTGCTCACTCGAACCGGGGCGATTGAACTCCATCGGGCTCCCAAAGCACAGCTGGCTGAGCAATTGATCGAAGCCATCGCCATACAGTTTCATGAACACCAAAATATTCATGACCACCAAAAGGGAAAAAACAAGCATGCTTGATGTGGACCTGAAAATACTTGATCCGCGGCTCAACACGGCCACTGGCCTGCCGTCCTACGC
>DRJH01000002.1 GCA_011052285.1 Gammaproteobacteria bacterium | reverse complement strand
CACTGTGCCGGCAATTTGGGGCGGCGCTAACACCCTCTGAAATGGTTTCCGCCAACGCCCTGCTGTTTGGTTCGGTAAAAACACGACGTCGTCTGGTTGACCCTTCTGAGCCGGAACCCAGGGTGGTACAGATCAGTGGGGCCGATCCGGAACAAATGGCCAGGGCTGCGCAGCAAAATGTCGATCTGGGGGCACAAATCATCGATATCAATATGGGCTGTCCGGCAAAGAAGGTCTGCAACAAGATGGCGGGTTCCGCATTACTGAAGGATGAACCACGGGTGGTAAAAATTCTCGGGGCAGTCGTCGCTGCTGTAGCAGTGCCGGTAACGCTGAAAATCCGTACCGGCTGGGATTTGCAGCATCGCAATGCGGTTCGGATTGCCCGGATCGCTGAAGATGCGGGCATTCATTGCTTGGTGGTGCACGGTCGTACCCGGGCTTGTGGTTATCGGAGCCCGGCAGAATACCAGACCATTGCGTCGGTAAAAAATGTGCTGCAAATACCGGTTATCGCCAATGGAGATATCAGCAATGCGGGTCAGGCGCTTGACGTACTTCGAAAGACGGGTGCGGATGGAGTCATGATCGGGCGTGCCAGCCTCGGTAAACCCTGGATTTTTCGTTCTATTGTGGCTGGCCTTGGTAACGACAACAGCTCATCCGAACCCTCTCTGCGACAGCAGCAGTATATCGTGCTTCAACACTTACAGGCCATGTATGCCCACTACGGAGAGGCGCATGGTGTGAGGGTAGCGCGTAAGCATCTTGCGGCCTATTGTCGAGGGCTGCCCAGGGCGGCGGATTTTCGCCGACAGGTCTATACGTTGATTGATGCTAACGCACAACAGGCGTTTGTGCGGGAGTATTACGAGCGTTTGCAGAGGCTACCGGGAGTGTTGCAAGCCGCATGATTGGCAGCGGGGATCATAAAGCCCAGGATCACAGGCTCAGAGACTGTGTAGCCAGGGCGGTAGAGCGGTATTTTGAAAACCTCGATGGTGCTGAAGCCAGAGACCTCTATCAGCTGGTATTGACCGAGATGGAAAAACCGCTACTGGAGCGGGTTCTGGAAAATGCTTCTGGTAACCAATGTCTGGCAGCCAGGATGCTGGGTATTAATCGCAACACGCTACGGACCAAACTGCAGCGTCACGGGATCCTGTTTTCAAAGGATCAATACAATCAAACGGAGAAAGATGAATAGCAAGCAAGCAACAGAGTATCGTACCGTAAAAAGGGCCTTGATCAGTGTTTCTGATAAATCGGGGATTGTCAAATTTGCCACTGAACTGGTGGCCATGAATATCAGTATTCTGTCTACCGGGGGTACTGCCGTGGCACTGCGCTCGGCGGGTATTGAGGTGATGGAGGTTTCTGATTACACCGGCTTCCCGGAAATGATGGATGGTCGGGTCAAGACCCTGCACCCCAGGGTCCATGGCGGTTTGTTGGGTCGTCGTGGTCAAGATGATGCAGTGATGGCGGCACAGGGCATTGTGCCGATCGACATGGTGGTGGTGAATCTTTATCCTTTTGAGAAGACCATCGCTGCGCAAACATGTACGCTGGCCCTGGCAATCGAGAATATCGATATCGGTGGCCCGGCAATGTTGCGTTCTGCAGCCAAGAATTATCGTGATGTGGCGGTCATCGTGGAACCAACGGATTATGCTGCTGTACTCTGCGAGTTACAGGCCAATGAGGCACAGCTGAGCATCGAGCGCCGCTTCGCTCTGGCCAAACGGGTATTCGAGCACACTGCGCGTTACGACGGGGTTATAGCGAGTTACTTGGGGGCTTTGGATGATTATGGCAAACCAGCAGGTTTTCCACAAACCTTGAACCTGCAGTTTAGGAAAGCTCAGGATATGCGCTATGGTGAAAACCCACATCAACAAGCTGCTTTTTATATTGGCCAAAATCACCACGAAGCGAGTATCGCAACTGCCAAACAACTACAGGGCAAGGCCCTGTCCTACAATAATATTGGTGATACGGATGCGGCACTGGAATGTGTGAAACAGTTCGATGAAGGTCCGGCCTGTGTTATCGTCAAGCATGCAAATCCCTGTGGAGTGGCATTGGGTGCCCGTTGCATGGAGGCCTATGAGCGAGCTTTTAGCACCGACCCGGAGTCCTCTTTCGGGGGTATTGTGGCATTCAATCAGAAGTTGGATGTTGAAACAGCCACCGCCATCATTGATCGTCAGTTTGTCGAGGTGATCATCGCTCCTGGTATCTCTCCGGGTGTGGTTGAGGTGGTGGCACGCAAGAAACAGGTGCGCCTGTTAGTTTGCGGTTACTGGGGCGAGCCTGAAAGCCGTCGCGACTATAAGCGTGTCAATGGCGGTATGCTGGTCCAGGATGCTGATCTGGCGTTGTACCATGAATTATCCGTAGTCAGTCATCGGCAACCGACAACTGAGGAAATGCGGGATTTGTTGTTCGGCTGGAAAGTGACAAAATTTGTCAAATCTAATGCGATTGTCTATGCTGCGGGTAATCGGACGATCGGGGTCGGGGCGGGACAGATGAGCCGGATTAATTCAGCCCGGATTGCAGCGATCAAGGCGGAACATGCAGGTCTTCCGGTATCGGGTGCAGTGATGGCTTCTGATGCATTTTTCCCTTTTCGGGACGGTATTGACGCTGCCGCAAAGGTGGGTATTACCGCAGTTATCCAGCCCGGTGGCTCAATCCGTGACAAGGAAGTTATCGCCGCTGCGGATGAGCACGATATGGCCATGGTTTTTACGGGAATGCGCCATTTTCGCCATTGAACTTTGCCATTGTTATCGGCCTGGTGATGCTTTCCCTTGCCACAGCTCCTATTCCCGGACAGCCTCCTGTTCCAAAAATGCCACCCGGTAGTGCCCCTTAAGGAAGACCTATGGTAACTATTCAGCGTATTCATCTTTTGT
>DRJH01000001.1 GCA_011052285.1 Gammaproteobacteria bacterium | reverse complement strand
TATCGTGAAAAAGATTTGGGTCGTTGAATTTCACACCATTGGCGTTACTCCGTTGGCAGAGATCTGCAGTCTGTTTTACCACATTGGAAACATCGCGTGTGTACCATGTTGAATTTGATGTCTGCGGCTCAGAGCAGTAGGTGCATCGCCGACTACAGCCCTCGCTGGTTATAGAGCTTATGGTCCTTGAAGCGATAGCTACGTCTTCGTTAATGTATGGTTCCCAATCTGTAATTAGATCAAGAGAAGCCGAGGGTACCGGGAAGGTCCCTGCGCTATAATTTTTTCTAACAGCAAGTCGATTGACATTAACTGAACGCACCAAAACTCCATCAATGCTCCTCTTTGGCCATCCGTCTCGATTAATTACACCCAACAGACGTGCAAGGGGCTCATAACCAAACCCTGGAATAACAGCATCTACTGGAGCTTGTTCTAGTGTTTCCATAGGGAATAAACTGACATGCGGCCCGCCCCAGATAACGCGACATCCATGGCTTTTTGCAATCTCGCTGGCAAGCACAGCATCATGAATTGCTTTTCCGGTCATAACTGTTATGGCCAAAAGGTCGTAGGGGCTAAGCTCGCCTAATGTTGAGGTCCACCGACTTTGTTCAACCCTAGCGTCGACCAAAGTCACAGTCATGCGTGCCTGTTGCGCTATTGGAGCTAATACAAGTGCCGCCCATGGCGGCCACATTTGCTCACTACCTGCAGAAGTTCGATAGTTACTACTTGCAAAAGTTCTCGGTTGAAAAAAAACAACGCGTTCGATCAACATGCTCTCCCTGCTAATACCGGTTTCGGATACTCCTTTAGTACAAATAAATCGGTTCTTAGGTTTATTTGTGCAGATGCTAGCTCCTAGAAATATACTGTCACCAACCGACTAGTGGCCAAGCATTGGCTCTTACAGTAACGCATCTCTTTCAGATAATCTCGCCATCCAAACGGTAGCTGTTATAATTACCTAAAGCCATGAATGGAGCAAGAAATGGGCACGTGGAATGGCATTCTAATTGCGGAAAGCCTTCGTGATCCAACTTTGATCAATGGGATGGCTGTGAGTCGAGCCCATATAACTCAACCGGTACAAGACAGTTATCATAGTGATTCACCCATAAGATGGCATCTATACTGGGTTTCTTTAACAGAGGGCGAAATTGGACAACTCCAAAGCCAGTTGGAGCATGGTTGGTATGCTCATTTCTGGAATCAGGACCAAATTCTAGTCCTTTATAAGGATAAATTATTTAAGATGAACAAGCGCAGCAAATCGACTTGGAAGCCCGCCATTGAACACGGTCTTGGCATGGGAATTCCAAAAGAACAACTAGATTTTCCAACCGACGATTCAGCTGGAAACCTCAGCTAATATACTATTCTATATTACTGGGCCTCCCTCAGGCTTCGCCTCAACGACTGCGATGGGATAGTCCCGGGTATAACGAAGCAGGTAATCAGCCCGTTTCTGTTCGCCACGCCTCGTTTTGTTACCAATAAATTCCACGCGACCGTCAGTAAACGTGTACTGCTCGGTGATTGAATACGGCAACGTTTCCCAGCCTACATCTCGTAGGCCAGGCGTCACGTAGACTCGGCAAGTGTCGGCTTCGTTCAGAGACATATTCAAGTTCTAATCCGTAGGCAAATCATTCACGGGTGTCATAGCATTCCTGCCCGCTTGTTCACGCCAGCAAGGATCGGGGCAGACGTTGATTCCGGCATCCCGGCATCGGTAGCCAAAGCTGCGGCCACTGCAATAGCAGCATCCATCTGCGTAGCCAAGTCTGAGAATATACTATCCATGTCCTGCTCACGCAGCCCGGCTTTCTGGCCCGACTGATAGAAATGTCGGAGCTGTATTTCTTTTAGACGATAATGGTTTTTGTTGCCCAAGGCCATCGCTAACTTGATCTTATGATCTGAAAACTCTGGCCAGGGCGCGGCCGACATCACATCGTACAGCGGGGTAAGTCGGTAGCCACCTGGCGAGAGAAATATCGAGAAGTTTTTGGCATGACCATCAATGGCTGCCAGCAGCCAGAACACGATCTGCGCCTTCATAAAGGCCATGCGATCTTCATACGGGGTGATCGCGCCGTTCAGGAATTCCAGAACATCGACGATACCGGGTCCGCCATCACTTTGATATTTCCGCACAGGCGGAACACCCAGCGCCTGACAAATATCTTCCTGCGGCAGCCGGTATAGCACACCATCCTGCCAAACTCGATCAAAACGCTCAATGGCAATCACGGGTTTATCATCAAATAATAGCACCTCGGCATTGGCCGACTCAAGGCCCAAAGCACGGCACAGTACAAGACAGAACCATTCATTCCAGGGTGTATCAGAAAAATCAGCACCTGCCGGGCCTTCTTTCATGGCGGGTTTGAAGATATGGGAGGTTGGTGTCGGTCCGAGCGGAAGCTGCCAATGGTCATCGATCCGGAGAAAGGCGGTCTTTTCCTGTACCCCGGCGATGGAGATACGAAAGTCATCATCATCGACATGGACACCGAGGGGAGTGGTTCCAAGGGAAGCGAGCCGGGCGGCAATCTCATCATCGGATACCGGCCTGTATTCCATTTTTGTTGGATCTCCCGGATTAAGGCCCTCGGGAACGAAACGCAGTGCACCCACACAATCACGTCCGATGATAGCAAGAAGATCAAAGATACCTGCACTATCGGCATGCTCACGCGCAGCGATTTTTTCTCTTACG